>CAYWUO010000028.1:0-16309 GCA_964461285.1 uncultured Pirellulales bacterium | reverse complement strand
TTTTTTACTTGTTAAAGAGCACTATTTTATTGGCGTTATAGCCGTTACAAGAGTTAAAAGCTGTAAAAATCAACTAAAATGGGTGATTTAGTGGGTTTGGGCAAAAAAATTTGGAAAAATCCAAAAAAATACTTGAAAAAGCTATATAGGTAGTTGTATAATTACATTATAAATTATTGTTCTTTTCTTCTTATATCTTGGTGAGAGTGAGGCAGTAGTTTATAAGTTTGCAATTTATTTGTAAACTGTCTCGCATAGGCTGGAGCTAAAAAAGCTCCAGCTTTTTTATGATATTTGTTTACCGCTTGTTTTTTTATCTTTAGCATTGCCATAGAACCAGGTTAGAGGGCACAGGTTTCCTGAAATAAAGCAGAAATCCGCAAAAAGTCCAAGATTAATGGAACATAAAGCCGGTTTTGCGCATCTTATAAGTGGGTAGCGAAAGCATAATAAAGAGCATGTTTGCGTTAACCTGTATGATGAATTTGTTAGCGAGCTATTGAAAAATTAAATTATCTGGACAAGGGTAGCCAGAAAGGTTACAATTGTCCTGAACGTGTGGAATTGCCAATAATAGTATGAAAATATAAATCAAAAGAGGTGTTATTATGGGTAAACGAAGAGAGTATGTTTCATTAGAAATAAAAACTCCTGTTAGCGCAGGCAAAAGATTTTTGAAGGGTTTTACATTAGTAGAGCTATTAGTGGTTATTGCCATTATCGCGGTACTGATGGCGATACTAATGCCTGCGTTAAGTAGGGCCAGAGAACAGGGCAAACGTGTCGTCTGCCTTAATAACCTCAAGCAATTGACCCTTGCCTGGATGATGTATGCCGATGCTAATAATGATAAGATTGTTAATGGCGCACCTTTAGGTGCGGCTGGAGTAGCTACTGTGCCCACAGCTGGTGACCACCGTGACGAGAAACCCTGGGTAGGCCGTGCCTGGCACGATAATTACGCAAGTGGAGAGATGCTGACTGAAGCTCAGCAAAAAAATGCTATCGAAGAAGGAGCATTATGGCCATATTGCAAAAACTTAAAGCTTTACAACTGTCCAACCGGTGTTAAAGGTCAGTTTTTAACCTATGCAATAATGGACGGCATGAATGGCATGGCTCAATATAGAGATCCTGCAGTAAGAAGTGATCCTAGTATATGGGTTAAACTAAAGACGAATATTCACAAACCATCGCCGGCAAACAGAATCGTTTTTATTGATGAAGGCTGGGTAACTCCCGATAGCTACGCCGTTGAATATGCCAAGGAGGCATGGTGGGACGACCCGCCATCAAGACACGGTGACGGAACGAATGTGTCCTTTGCAGATGGCCGCAGTGATTACTATAAATGGAAGGGTATTTGGACGATATTGTGGGCAAGATCAGTCGCGAACTTGCATGTAGCGAATGGAGTTGTCCCGGGTACTGCGATTGATAGTAAGCCTGTAGCAGCCGGCCCCGAAGACATTGAGGATTTACTCTTCATTAGGAAGGGCTGCTGGGGCAAATTAGGTGTTGAGGGGTCAGGGTTCTAAGCATACTTTTTTGCGTTTGATGCTTTTTTGTATTTGTCTAAGAATATAAAAAGCTTTCTTAATTGCGCGGCTGGGCATTTATTAGTGCAGCTAAAAGGATATGTCTTAACCTGTCAACGCTGAGGTTATTAAGGTAATCTTCGGTAAAATCCAGCTTAAATCGGCCTCTGAAATTCTTAATGCGCCTTGTAAGCTCGTCCCTGCCTAAAGCAGCAATTGAAGTTGCCGTCTGTTCCAAATATTTTCTTGAAGCCATTGTAATGTCCTTGAGAAACAGCCATCAAAAGTTGGATTTACAGTATCAGCATCGTCCGTTGTGTTGAGCCGCTTTTGCGGAGAATTCCGGATTACAATAAAAGTCCATAAATTAGTTTATTATTGGGCTAAAATTTTTTTGTCATTTCTCTGTGCGTCTGATAACGTTTGGTTATGAAGACAGATATGCTTAATTATCCCCTGCCACCAGAGCTGATTGCTCAAAGGCCTCTTTCTGTTCGAAGCGAATCGCGATTGCTGGTTTTCAATCGTTCTAATGGCGAGATTATCGACAGCCGATTCAGCCGGCTCGGCGAGTTTTTGTCTGCCGGTGATTGTCTGGTCCTTAACGATGTGAAGGTTATACCTGCCCGGTTTTTCGTCCGGCGTTCTACCGGCGGTAAGCTTGAAGGATTGTTTTTGGCTGAAATCTCAACCGGTGTTTGGGAGGTAATGCTTAAAAAGATTCGTAAAGTAAAACCCGGGGATAAGTTGTATTTGATAGACAAAAAAAAGCGGGCTTTTTGCGAATCTGTGCTGCTCGAAAGGGTGAATGAGGGCAAGTGCCGGCTGAAGATAAATACTGATGGTAGCGCTGAAACTATCCTTGATAAAATTGGCTTTCCGCCTTTGCCGCCATATATCAAGCGAGGTGACGATCCTGACGTTGCTGCTATAGACAGATTGCGTTATCAAACTGTTTATGCTCGCGAACCCGGCGCCGTTGCCGCTCCGACGGCAGGACTACATTTTACAGACCAGCTAATCGAGCATTTAAAACAGGCCGGTATCTGCTTTGCATATTTGACCTTGCACGTAGGAGAAGGAACATTTAAGCCGATAACTGTGGAAAATCTTGAAGACCACAAAATGCATCAGGAAAGGTTCAGCATTGACCGGAAAAACGCTCGGATAATAAACGCAGCAAAAGAAAAGGGATGCAGAATAATAACTGTTGGTACAACTTCTGCCCGAACACTCGAAACGATAGGTGTCGATTCAAAGGTCAAAGCTGCCGACGGCGCGACAAGTTTGTTTATTAAGCCCGGCTATAAATTCAAGATTATTGACGCAATGATAACTAATTTTCATTTGCCCAAATCGACCTTGCTGGCCTTGGTAGCCGCATTTGCCGGCTTGGAAAACATACTGGTCGCATATCAACATGCCACTGAAGAGCGTTACCGTTTTTATTCTTATGGCGATGCGATGCTGATAACCTAAACAGATGTATCTGCACATCCGGTTGAAATGGCTTTGACGTGTGTAATGTTGCGATGTTGCCAAGACGCTAACAGCTAAGCACAGAAAACAGCTTGATATTTCAGATGACTATTCGTATCCTTTTGCTATGAGTATCGCAGGTTTACAATCCGGCAGAAGTAGTAAAAGGATTTTGCATATTATTCGCCAGCTATACGGCCTTTTGGCTGTTCGTGCTTACAGCGTTATTATGTTCGGCGCATTGTTTTGCACGCTGGCCGTAAAACTCTTTCATTCCTGGCGTTACAGCCTGCTCGATGAATATTTTGAATGGATTCTCGCCGACATCTCCGTACTGATAGGGATTGAAATCATCCTGTCGCTCATTTGCTTCCGTTGGCCGCGAAGATGGGTGATTAGGTCAGCTACAGTTATTGCAGCTTTTGTATGCACATGGTCTGTTATTAATGCCGGCTGGCTGATAAGAACGGGAACGCAAATCCTGCCCACTGTGCTTTTACCGTTAGTTCGGTCTCCAATAAATGCGTTTGGAATCGTTGGAGTTAACATGATAAAAATGCCAAAAGCGGCTTTCGCCTTGCTTGGTCCGAGCGCTGTCGGTCTTGCATTTTTCTTCTATGTTTTGGCAAAACCCAAGCTGCCGAATTACAACCGTAAACGTTTTATTATAAGGATTATTACTTCAGTCGTTATAATCATAGCAGCATCAGTTGCCCGGTTAGCTGTAGTCAGGAAGGGGTCACCACAAATAGCTTCCGCGGGATTGCGTTATAACTGCCATATAAGAGCTATCACAAGTTTGGTTTTCTCCGATTACAGGCGGTTGCCGAAATCTGAGCGAAAGGTGCCGTCATTCGACCAGATAAATATTTCGCTGAAAACGCAGCCGATAAACCATAACGTTGTTATAGTTATCCTTGAGGGAATTCAATACGGTTACACCTCTCTCGTGGACAAACAAAGTAATCTGACGCCCTTTCTTGCGACATTGGCAAATGAGGGGATTGAATTTGTGAACGCTCGCTCAACTGTAACCCATACCACCAAGGCGATGTTTGCACTTTTGACAGGCCGACACCCTTCAGTATCCCAGGATATTGCTGAGACGGTCCCTGCTGTCAAGCCATATGCAAGCATTGCCACCATTCTTAAAGATAAGCTGAATTATCGTACTGCATTTTTTCAATCTGCTAAGGGCAACTTCGAATCTCGGCCTGGACTGGTTTATAATCTTGGTTTCGATGAATTTCGGGCCAGAGATGATTTAGGTGACCCTAACTGCTTTCTGGGCTATCTGGCTTGTGACGAATTTTCAATGTTAGAGCCCATCACTGAATGGGTGAAAGCCAGTGAAAAGCCGTTTTTACTGACATTTCTTTGTTCGGTTTCTCACGACCCTTATGAGGTTCCGCAGTGGTTTGCCGAGCCAGCCAGGGAGCCGGAAGAACGCTATCGGCAGACGGTTTATTACACGGATAAATTTTTAGCTGCATTTGATGTGGAACTTGATAAGTTAAACCTTACAGACAAAACCATAGTTTGTGTCATAGGTGACCACGGCGAGGCGTTCGGCGAGCATGGTTTGCTGGGCCATGAACGGATAGCTTTTGATGAAGTATTACGCATTCCTTTTTATTTGCGGGCACCGCTTTTGATAGAACCTGGAACTAAGATTAAAGAGCCGATTAGCTCTGTTGATTTGACGCCTACCTTGCTTACCCTTTTAGGATTTGACATCGGCAATACCGGATTTGACGGCGTAAGCGCTATCGGGAATGTGCCGGAGGGCCGTAAGGTGTTTTTCGCCGGCTGGATGCAGCATAGTCCTGCGGGTTTTGTAGAGGGCAGCCGAAAATTCATATATAATCCAGCAGACAAAGTACTTACTGGCTATGATTTGAGCACTGATCCGCTGGAATTGGTCAGGGTAGAATTGGACGAGCAGCAATCCGAGAAAATTGCGAATGAGATTGTTGCGTGGCAGCAAAACAGCATTTTTTGCCTTGGAAAGGAACGAACCGGCAAAAAGGTGCTCTTTGACCGCTGGCTCTGCCGCTGGAATAACCGGGTTTGCTCTGCCAAATATCTAAAGAAGGGAAAATAAAGCGAAAGTGAACGAGTCGTAATTGTACAGACTCTTGGCATCATATATTGCATATTAAAAAGCCAAACATTGGATTAGATTTGCTACTTTTAGTGTTTATTTTACCGTAAGCTGTTGTTTTTTATAAACATTAGTGGGCTTTTTCGATTATTCAAGGCATTACGTCTGAATATATTTAAAAATAGGGAATTTAAAGGCAGTAGACGTTGATATAAAGCAACACATTGTTAAAATGGGCACCTTGTTTATCTTTGGGGGAAAAACATTATGTATAAACCTAACCATTTTTATTATAAGTCGTTAAGTATAATCATATTTAGAGTTTTGCCTTTGTTTCATTATGCTGGTATATCCTTTGCACGAAGATTTTACTTCGCCTTAAATTATAAGGTTTTAAGGATATTGGGCGGAACACCCTAAAACTTTAATTATAAGGAGGAGGATGATGTCTCCGCCCGAATCCGATAAATCCCAGAATCGGCATTGCCAGTAATTAAAACGTGCAAAGCTGATTTTGTTCATAATATTTTTGTGATACGGAGCCGTGCCGGAGGAGGAATGGCTCCGTTTCTTTTTGCGCAAGAGCCCACATTTTCTATGCAGATGAGGCATAAAAAAGCCCCTTTTATGATTTCTTAGAGTTTAATTTCCCTACTCAATTACGATTCTGCGGCGTATAATTAAAGCCGTTATGGAGCGTGCAACTTACAGGATTATAGATGCCAATTTTAATCGTGCCCGCGAGGGGATTCGGGTAATAGAGGATTTTTGCAGATTTGCACTGAATAACAGCCCATTAGCTGAACGTGCCAAACAGCTTCGACACGAGCTCTGTTCGGCTATTAACAAACTTGACGCAGGGCGGCTTATCTCAAGCAGAGATACGCTCGGTGATGTTGGGGTCGGAAAAACGGTCGAAAAACAGCTTACACGTGACAATCTGAGCGATTGCTTTACCGCATCGTGTAAACGGCTGACCGAGGCATTGCGTGCCCTGGCGGAGATGACGCAAACATTAAATAAGCCCTTAGCTGATACAATCGAGAAGCTGCGATTTAAGGCCTATACACTTGAGAAGGATATTGTTCTTTTCGCCGAGCCGGCTGAGAAATTCAAACAAGTTGGGCTATATGTAATAATCAGCAGTAATTTGCCTGCGGATGTTATTTCCTTAACGCATCAATGCACAGCCGGCGGTGCAGATTGCATTCAACTGCGGGCAAAAGACGCTAACGATGATAAACTCTATGCCCTTGCCATCGAATTTGTAAAAGTTTGCAAAGCTGCCAATATCCTTAGCATTATCAATGACCGTGTTGATATCGCAGTTGCAGTTGGTGCAGACGGTGTTCATTTGGGCCAAAATAATTTACCAATAGAACAGGCTCGCAAACTCCAATTGGCTCCGCTGATTATCGGCAAAAGCACTCATTCGCTCGAACAATTGCGTGTTGCCTGTCGTGAGTACCCTGCCTATGTGAGCTTAGGTCCTGTTTATTCTACCGGTACGAAGCCGGACGCTAAGCCGGTCGGACTGGATTATGTTAGGCATGCAACGAAGGAACTGGTTGATACCGGCATAAGTAATGTTGCTATTGGAGGGATAACGCTGGAGAATGTTGAGGATGTTTTGAATGCCGGTGCTGGTGCAATCGCAGTCTGCTCTGCAGTGACTGAGGTTAGAGACCCGATGAAAGCGTGTCGAGCGCTAAAGGATAAAATCACTGCCTTTAAGCAGACCCTGCATTAAAGGAGCAAACCACCATTTTTTGCAAAAAAATGGTCTTTTGAAGACGGTAATTTGCCCGTTTATATGGGAAAAACCTATACGAATTATCCACTAACAGCATACTCCTTTTGATGTTTATCTGAAAATTTCGTAGAGTCGGGCTTGGACAGCTTCTCTAAGGCCGTTCTATCAGAGGAAATTTGGATGGGCATTTTGTCTATAAACTTAAGTCCTTTGCTATAAACTTCTTATGGGGTAATAGTTTTAATTCCGGCTGACTGGCGTAAAAGATAACGGCAAAGACAAAAGATTTTGCCTGAAAGTCTTGTTGTCTTGGAAAGGAGATAGAATTTGGGTTTTCAACAGGTTATCCACAAGGCAAAAACGCCTGCGAAGGCCGATTTGGCGTTCGTTTTAGTGGCCCAAAGTTCCATTTTTTAAGATTGTAAGTATTTGTAAACACAGGTTATAAATAAAATAGAGATTAGGAAAGATATTTGGTATTTTAGTATTACAATTATGCTAAGATTCCGAGCAGTGTGTAAAGAAATTTAATCTTGAATTTTCCTCGTTAGAAATAAAAATCCCTAATGGGGCAGGAAGAAGATTTCTGACAGGATTTACTGGAAGGAAAGGCCCAAGTTATGAGAAGTCTTTTGATTACTATCGGCGAATCAATCCACGCTTCAATTCCGAAAACCGGTGAGATAATGAAGCAGCTCGCCCAGCTCGGCAACGATGCCTATTCGAAAACGAGTGAGCCATTGAATTATATCAAGGCATTGATTGAATCACAGGTGGATGATGGTGCTAATTACATAGCAGTCAATCTTGATGCTTTAGGCGAGGACGATGCGCAGATTGCTGTTGATATGATGGTCGAATATGCCCGGCTGGTTCGTAAATGGGGCAGGGGCGTGCCGGTTTGCATCGACAGCAGCAGCGACGACGTTCTGATAGCCGGTTTGAAAGAGTGGTACAATACCACAGAACAAGTCAAACAGCCGCTTATAAATTCAGTCAGGATATATACTGTAGATAAAATATTGCCGCTGAAGGAGAAATATGACTTTTCCTTTATTGGGCTTTTGGTCAGCGAAGATAAGCCCACCGGTCCTGGCGGCTCGCATTCAGTCGATGAGTTATATCAACTGGCAAAAGAGATTTATGATGTTGCGGTCGGTAAATATGGTTTTAAGCCGGAGGAAATATTTTTTGACTCGACGGTATTTCCATTAGCGATAGATATGCCGATGGAGCCGAACGTGCCGGGTTATACCTTTCGAACGTTCGAGACGATAAAGAAAATCAAGAGCGACCCGAAAATAGAGGCAGTACATTTTTCGCTTGGAATAAGCAACTGCGCACGAGACTTGCCGGCACGGAAAGTCGGGATTTGCAGGGCCTATGTAGCCAGGGCAATGGAATACGGCCTTGACGCTGCCATTGTTAATACTGCACATCACTACGGGCAGGTTGAGCCGGCATCTGAAATGTTAGAGCTGGTTGATACGTTTGCGAAAATGAACGGCTCAGCCGAAAATACGAGTAAGGCAATGAAGCTGATGGGTAAATTCTGCCAGGAAACAAGAAAGACAGTCAATTAAACGACCACTTCTAACCGATAATATATGTGAGAATAGGTGGGTGCAGCAGCATTGTGAAATGAACATCGGACTCACGGATGAGAAACAGATTCCAACGAGCCAATTCCATATTCCATTTTATCGGGGACTTGTTGGGAATTTTAGGCTTAATTCTTCTTTTCCCGCTTATAGTGGTTTTCATTTATTGGGGGCAGAATGGTGACGGCTGGCGTACTGCAGCTGCCTTTGTGGCTTCTTCATTAGTTTCGTTTTTCGTCGGTCTAACTCTACGGACGGTATTCAAATCCGAGGAGCTCGATACAACAGGTTCTATGTTGATGTGTGCTCTGGGCTGGATTTTTGCTTCGGCCGTGGGGGCTTTACCTTTGATAATTGGGATTGGTTCCGGCTGGCTCAACGCCTACTTTGAGGCAATGAGCGGTTTTACCACCACCGGAATAACTGTTTTTTCCGGCTTGGATTATATGCCGAAGAGCATTTTATTCTGGCGCTCGCTGACACAGTGGCTTGGCGGAATAGGGATACTATCCTTCTTTTTAATAGTAACTTTCAAGGGCAGCGGCACTCATCACATCTTCGGGGCCGAGAGCCACAAAATTTCATCCGGCAGGCCGGCTCCCGGATTGTACAACACCTTGAAGATACTGTGGGGTATCTATGCGATGTTTACTTTGCTGGCGGCGGTAGTCCTTTCTATTGAAAAGATGCCGATTTTTGATTCTGTTTGCCACGCATTGACTACTTTGTCCACCGGCGGCTTTTCAACTCATGACAGCAGTATCGAATTCTACCGCTTAACAGGACATCTAAATTACAGGCTTATAGAATATACTTTGACTTTTTTGATGATGTTGGGTGGGATAAATTTTCTTGTGCATTACAGAGTTCTGACAAGAGACTTCAAAGCACTCTGGGATAACCTCGAAATACGTTACTGGTGGCGATTGATAGCGGCTTTTACGGTTATCATAATAATTGACCACCTTTGCAAGATAGGTGTTTTTACAAAGGGCACTATTATCAATTCGGGTGAAGCTGAGCGGACTTTTCGTTACACCATATTCCAGGTGATTTCGGTTCTGACAACAACAGGTTTTGGAACTAAAGATATTGGCTCTGAATTTTTCGGGGCGGTATCTAGGCAATTATTCCTGATTATGATGGTCATCGGTGGCTGTGTCGGTTCGACGGGAGGCGGATATAAGGTCCTGCGAATTGCGATACTGAACCGGTTGATGTTCAGAGAGCTTTTCAAGGTAAGAGTATCCAAGAATACATCAACAGGCCTGGTAATTGATAACAAGATAGTACCCGACAAAGAAATACAACGGGTGGCTGCATTGTTTTTTGCCTGGATAGCATTATTGGTAGTTGGCGGCGGGATTACCGCTTTATTTTCAAATCATGGAACTCTGGAATCCTTTTCGGGGATGTTTTCTGCATTAGGTAATATCGGCCCGTGCTATATCTCGGTGCAGGATATGATAGATATACATCCGGTTGTCAAAGTGACATATATTTTCGGAATGC
Source organism: uncultured Pirellulales bacterium (assembly GCA_964461285.1). Classification (GTDB taxonomy): domain Bacteria; phylum Planctomycetota; class Phycisphaerae; order Sedimentisphaerales; family Anaerobacaceae; genus CAZBWE01. The sequence goes on along the minus strand of CAYWUO010000028.1, from coordinate 6,322 downwards.
TGGCAGGGAGATTGGAAATATTGCCTGTCCTGCTGCTTTTTACCCGAAAGGCCTGGAGATAAATATTAAGCGAGTCAAAATAATTTATGCTTTGTTATATGGGAGGTATTAAAAAATGTACATTGTAATTGCCGGGGGCGGAATCGTTGGTGGACAAGTAGCTCGCAGGATGCTGGAGAATAAACACGATGTTGTATTGATTGACCCCAGAAAAGAGGTTTGCGATAAGCTCTATGCAGAAACAGGGGTCGTTGCGGTCAACGGCAGCAACACAAACATCAAAATCCTGAAGGATGCCGGTGTTGCAAAGGCGGACGTTGTAGTTTGTGCAACGCCCCATGATGCGGATAACCTCGTTTGTGCAATATTGTCTAAGAGCTTGGGTGTTTCGAATATCATAGTGAGAATGAGAGACCCGGAATACGAGAATGCTTATAGAGAGGCGGGGGTAGATAAGATTGTTCGTGTAACTGATTTGATGGTGAACCAGATACTGATGGAGATAGAGCATCCCGAGCTTCGCAGAATAAGAGCGATAGGTGGAGGCAGAGCAAATATTTTTATGGTAGTCGTACCACAGCAAGCCATAATCGCAGGCCAATGCATTAAAGATATTGCAAAAAGCTCGGATTTTCCTTCCGAATGTATCTTTATCGCGACATATAATCAGGAGAAAGAAGAATTCTCAATCCCCAAAGGCGCACAGGTTATCAATGAAGGCGATGAACTGTTCTTGATTTCAAAGGCGGAGAATATTAAAAAAGTGGTGGATGTTCTAACGGCCACTAAAGAAGATTAGTATTCATTAGCCAGAAATTAGTATTTTAAGTATAGAATCTCAGGATTGGCTTTTACACAAAACTTCAGTTGGGTGTTTTCCCATTTGGTATATTTTATGGGCCGATATGGATGAAATTACACTATCGCCAGAGTCACTGCCATAATAAGCATTCCAGAGACAACTCCTGCAATGGCAAGATGGCTATGGCCATATCGATGGGCCATGGGCACCAGCTCATCGAGAGATATATAAACCATCACACCGGCGACAAATGCCAGAAGTGCCGAGAGCACAGCCGGTGTTAAAAACGGCATCAGTATCAAATAACCTATAACGGCGCCAATTGGTTCTGATACGCCGGACAGAAATGAGTAGAAGAACGCTTTATTTTTATTTGAAGTGGCATAATAGATAGGTACCGATACCGCAATCCCCTCTGGGATGTTGTGGATAGCTATGGCTATGGCAGTAAATATTCCGAGTTTTACGTCGCCAAGCGCTGAGGCAAAAGTGGCTAATCCTTCGGGGAAATTGTGAATACCGATAGCCAACGCGGTTAACAGTCCTGTCTTCATAAGCCGGCTGGGGTTGCGGACAGCGGTAGGTTCGTCGAGCCCCTCGAAGTCATGTGGATTTTCCGGTTCGGAAATTAGTAAATCTATCAGACCAACGGTGGCTATACCGATAAAGAAAGCAAGCAAACCCCAGGTTTTTCCAATATCTTGCAGAGCATCCGGCAGAAGCTCCATAAAAGATATATAAATCATCACGCCTGCTGATAAACCGAGCGAAAAGGACAGATAAGTTATTTTGGGTTTCTTGATAAAATAAGCGATGGCACTGCCTATTCCAGTGGAAAGACCTGCTATGATGGTTAGTATGAAAGCTATGCTCACATTAGCTGATATATCCATAACCAACGCCTGTTATAATCCGGACACTTACAAATGCACGGTGATAAAGATCGGAGAGGGCGGGATTCGAACCCGCGGTACCCTAAAAGGGCACACCGGTTTTCGAAACCGGCTCCTTAAGCCGCTCGGACACCTCTCCTTTTCAATTTAATATTGACTATTTTCTATTTACTATTTCCTGCTAACTCTGATTTTCCTGACCAGTATAGCAGTATAAAGAACAAGCTGCAATTGAAATCCCCCACAGTCAGATATTACGTCAACTCAAATAAGGCGAGAATTAAAATTCCCTAAAAGTTTGCAGATAAAATTACTTTGTGCCGAAATGTATTAAGGTAGCAAGACAAATTACTTGAGAACCCGACGAAGATTTCAGGGGACCAAAAATGTATATCATACCGGCAATTGACCTGCGGAATGGAAAATGCGTTCGGCTTATACAGGGTGAATATCATCGGCAGATAACATATCAGGACAATCCTGTCAAGCAAGCCGAGGAATTTAGCTCCGCTGGAGCCCAGTGGCTGCATATTGTCGATTTGGATGGGGCCAAAGTCGGCAAGCCGGTCAATATACCCGCCATATCTGCAATTGCAAATCTTGGGCGGTTCAAAATTGAAGTTGGCGGCGGGCTGCGGGAAGAAAATTCTATAAAGCGATTGCTCGATATGGGTATAGAGCGTGTGATAATCGGCACCAAAGCCGTCAGTGACTTCGAGTGGTTTAGCGAGATAACCAGAAAGTTTAGCGGTAAAATTGCGCTCGGCCTTGATGCAAGGGGGTCGAAGGTTGCTACTCACGGCTGGACACAGGATAGCTCACAGCTTCTGCTGGACTTTGCCATCGAAGCTGCCAAGTTACCGCTGGCGGCAATAATATACACCGACATCGCCAGAGATGGTATGATGACGGGACCAAATATTGAAAGGACAAAGGCACTTATAGACACTGTAAAAGTTCCTGTTGTAGCATCGGGCGGCGTAAAAGAACTAAGTGACATTAAAAAGCTGGCTGAGCTGGGAGCTGAAGCTGTGATAATCGGCCGGGCTTTATACGAAGGCACGCTCGAACTTTCCGAAGCAATAAACGCAGCGAGAAACTCCCGCCGGCAATAATATAAAACTCGCACATTCCCAGCCTATGATTTGCACATCTTTTTCAGATAAACCTGAATTACTGTAATATCAGCCGGCGTAATACCGCTTATTCGAGAGGCCTGACCGAGGGTGCCGGGTCTAAAAAGCGATAGCTTTTCTTTCGCCTCCGCCCGAAGGTGTGTAATCTTATTATAATCCAAATCGAGCGGGAGCTTTTTATTCTCCAAAGTTTGCAAACCGGCGACCAGGCGCTGCTGTTTGGCTAAATAACCCTCATATTTTGCATCGATAATTACCGCCTGCAATACATCTTCAGCTAAGTTCATATTTTTAACACAAGGCTCATCGGCCAGCGTTTTAGCAATATCGCTATTCGGCTGTCGAAGATGCTGCCATATATTCACACCATTCAAGCTGTTGCTTTGGAGATATTTTTTCAGATTATCTATGCCCTGAATCTTATTTTGGAATTTCTGCCGGCGATTGTCGTCCACGAGTCCGACTAATTTGCCGATTTGCGTTAATCTTCTATCCGCATTGTCGGCCCTCAGGGACAACCGATACTCGGCCCGTGATGTGAACATTCTATACGGCTCATCAATACCTTTGGTCAGCAAATCATCTATCATCACGCCGATATATGCCTGGTCCCGGCCGAGGACAACCGGCTCTTTGTTTTGCAGCTTTCCGGCTGCATTAATACCAGCCATAATTCCCTGCCCTGCCGCTTCTTCATAGCCACTGGTACCATTAATTTGACCTGCCAGAAACAGTCCGGATATTTTCTTCGTTTCCAGGCTGGGCTTTAATTGAACCGGCGGACAATAATCGTATTCAATCGCATAGGCGTAATAAAGAATCCGGGCATTTTCCGTACCCGGCAGCAATTTTAGCAACTGCTCCTGAACATCTCTCGGCATAGAGGTGAAAATACCGTTGCAGTAAATCGTTTCTATCGTGTCCTCTTCCGGCTCCAAGAAAATTCGATGCTGGGTTTTATCTGCAAACCTGACGACCTTGCCTTCTATGCTCGGGCAATAACGTGGGTCGGTCCCTGTTATTTGGCCGGAGGAAAGCGGAGCACGATGCAGATTATCACGGAGCAGCTTGTGTATTTTTTCGTTTGTATATGTAATCCAACACGGCACCTGCGGCTGGCCTATCTTTTCGGTCATAAATGAAAAAGGTATCGGTGGTTCGTCCCCCGGCTGGACCTGCAATGTATCCAAATCGCAGGTTTTGGCATCTAATCTTGGTGTAGTATCTGTTGCCATTCGGCCAAGTTCGAGACCAAGCTGTTTCAAGCTCTGTGAAAGTTCAACACTGGGCGGCTCATTGAGTCGGCCACCAGCCCATCGCTCGCTGCCGATATACATCATTCCACCAAGAAAAGTCCCCGGCGTAACAACAACCGTTTGTGTACGATAAACCGACCCGTCCCTGCAGGCGACCGCTCGCACCTTATTGTTTTCTGCTATGATTTCCGTTGCTATATTTTCGACGATGGTCAGATTTTCAGTTTGCTCAAGAGCATGCCTCATAAACTCGTGGTACTTTTGCCTATTGGCCTGTGCACGGGGCGATTGGACAGCTTCGCCCTTCGAGCGATTGAGTATACGGAAATGGATTCCTGTTGCATCTATAGCCAGCCCCATCAGGCCGCCCAGCGCATCAACTTCGCGCACAATCTGCCCCTTGGCAAGCCCGCCAATAGCGGGATTGCAGCTCATCTTGGCTATCGTGTCCTTGCTGATGGTGATAAGTGCGGTTTTGGCGCCGATTTTAGCGGCAGCGTAAGCGGCCTCGACACCGGCGTGACCGGCACCGATGACAATACAATCAAACTGATTTGTCTTCATTTGACTGTGCCAGGGCAACTGCCGAGGCGATTGCGAAATTTGCTGTGTGGGTAATGCTGACGCTTATATGATTGATACCGAGCTGCTCGGCAATTTTTTTAACCTCTCCACCAAGAGTTACTTCCGGCTGACCAGCATGATTGTTTATCACTTCAATATCCGTCCAGGCGATTTTGCCTCGCCAGCCGGTGCCCATCAGTTTCAGGACAGCTTCCTTAGCTGCAAAACGCCCGGCTAACTTCTCTACGCTGTTCTTATTCGCCTCGGCGTAGTCTCGCTCAGCGGCAGTAAAAACCCTGCTGATGAAGCGTTCATTGTGCTGCTTAAGCATCTTTTCTATTCTTGGACAATCTACGAGGTCTATACCGTGAGCCACAATTTCCATTGTATAAGACTCCAGATGAAAGACACAGGACACAAGACTTCAGGCCTGTGGTCGTGGATTTTATTGGTTGCTTATTTGATAAATTTTTTCCAGACAAAAATCTACAAACTTGTCCTTTTCTTTGAGCTCGGTTCGCTGCATAACTTTGGCATTAAGTTTATCGAGAGTTTGTTTCTGACGGTCGGCGATAATTTTCTGTTCAACCTGTATTTGCACTTTTTCAAATGGCTCATAACTCTTTGAGCTTTTATCCTGAAGTTTCATTATAAAAATATGCCCCTCTGTTTCGATCGGTCCTGCAATCCGGCCCGGCTCTATCTTTTCCACCTCAAATGCAAGAATATCATAGGGCTTTGCTAATGAGTCCGGATTTATCGGTTTCCACAATCCGCCAAACGCTCGCCTGTGTCCGTGTGAGTGTGCCTGTGCCAGTTTGCCGAAATCTTCTCCGGCCTTTATTTGACTGACCAGTTTATCCGCTAACTTCCTTGCCATCTCCATTTGGTTCTGGTTCGGGTCGAATAGCTTTAATTTATCAGGTTCGATATCGATAAGTCTAAACTCTATCATCATTGGCCTGGAGAAGAATTCTTCCTTCATTTGCTCATAAGAGGCCATTAACTCACTATATGTAATCTGGCTGTTAACAGGAAATTTCAATGCCACATACGATTGAGTGAGCATCATTTTTTTTTGGTATTCCTTAAAGCGATGCCTGTCCATTCCCATTTTTTTAAGGGCTTCGTCTGCTTTGACCTCATCGCCCCCAAAGTTGAGGATAAATTTTCTTAACTCTGCTTCTGCTGCTTTTTCCAGGTTTTCGTCAATATTTGCTCCGGCCTGGTTTTTAGCCAGCTGATAAAGCAGGACATCTGAAATTTTTGTCGAAAGTGCTAATTCGAGATTGTCTCTGGCCTGTTCTTTGAATTGCTCAAGACTGACCGATTGTGCAATTGGCGAAAGATATTCAATCGGCGAGATGTATATTGTCCCGAGTTTAATCCGTGAATTAATTACCCCGTCGCTGCTTATAGTCTCGCCGCCTACAACAAGTACCAGCTCGCCTGCTGCCTCCAGAAGCTCAACCTTTTGCCTGAGTGCTAAACGCTCCAATTCATCGTTGGAAGAATTCAGGTTGCTCTGGTCTGCGCAGCCGCCAATAAAGAACAGCAGTAAAAAAGACAAACTTGATACTGTTGCAAACAACTTATAATTTCTTTTTTCGGGCATCTTAAATCGCTCCATGGATGCTAAAAACGCTATTTTTCTCCAAATATAGCTGCTAA
>CAYWUO010000027.1:0-16474 GCA_964461285.1 uncultured Pirellulales bacterium | reverse complement strand
ACTATTCGTGCCCTGAAGATGCATGGCGGCGGTCCTACGGTTAAACCCGGTATACCTTTGGCTGATGAATATAAAACCGAAAATCTTGAATTGGTGGAGAAGGGCTGCGAGAACCTTATAGCCCATATCGAGACCGTTAAGAAGAGCGGTGTTCGGCCGGTGGTATGTATAAACAGCTTCCATATCGACACCAAGGCAGAAATTGAGCTTGTTCGCAAAATAGCTGAGCAAAACGGGGCCTTGGCTGCGGTTTCAGAGCACTGGCTCAAGGGTGGTGATGGAGCCATAGAGCTGGCGGAAGCAGTAATCCAGGCCTGTGATGAAACAAATCATTTTAAGTTTCTCTATGAATTAGAAACGCCGTTGCGACAGCGAATTGAATTAATCGCTAAAGAGGTGTATGGAGCCAAAGGCGTGGCTTACACCGATGAAGCTCTGGAAAAAGCAAAGGCGATGGAAGCAGACCCGGTAAGTAAAACCCTGGGAACTTGTATGGTTAAAACTCACCTCAGTCTTTCACACGACCCGGATATAAAGGGCAGACCCAGGGATTGGGAGCTTCCGATTCGCGATATTCTTGTTTATAAAGGTGCAGGTTTCATCGTGCCTGTAACCGGTGCCATTAAACTGATGCCCGGAACAGCATCGAATCCTGCCTTTCGACGTATTGATGTTGATGTGAACACGGGAAAAGTGCAGGGTCTTTTCTGAGAGGCGCTTCCTGGGAATCTAATTACGACATACATTGGAGAAAAACAATGACAGCACAAATAATAGATGGCAAACAGGTAGCCGCTGATATGCGGGCGGAACTAAAAGACGAAGTGGCCAAGCTGAAAGAGAAAGGTATTGTGGCTGGTTTGGGAGTTGTTTTGGTTGGTGACGACCCTGCTTCAAAGTCCTATGTTACAGCCAAAGAGCGAACCTGTGAAGAGATAGGGATATATTCTGATGATAACCGTCTGCCCGCTGATACTTCTCAGGAAGATTTGATGGCGCTTGTTGAGAAGATGAATAATGACCCGAAAATCAACGGTATTTTAGTCCAGTTACCCTTGCCCAAGCATCTTAATGAGGCCGAGGTCCTTTTGGCAATCGACCCTGATAAAGATGTTGACGGATTTCACCCGATGAATGTTGGTAAAATGGTGGTAGGTGAAAAGGCGTTTCTGCCGTGTACGCCGCATGGCGTTATACAGCTTTTGATTCGCAGCGGAGTGAAGATAGAAGGAGCAGAGGTAGTAATTGTCGGCAGAAGCAATATTGTCGGCAAGCCCTTGGCAAATATGCTTATTCAAAAGCAGCCGAACCGAAACGCTACCGTTACCGTCTGCCATACACGTACAAAAAACCTTGCTTTTCATACTAAAAGAGCGGATATTCTTATTGCTGCTGCCGGTCGACCGAACACAATCACCGCGGATATGGTACAAGAAGGTGTAGTGGTAATTGATGTAGGCGTTAACCGCGTTGATGACGTAACGAAAAAGAGGGGTTATCGCCTTGTTGGCGATGTTGATTTTGAGGCAGTGAAGGAAAAGGCCTCTTTTATTACCCCCGTTCCGGGTGGAGTAGGGCCAATGACGATAACAATGCTGCTTTATAATACGGTTGACTCAGCTAAAAGAGCCGCTGGTATCACATCTGAGAAGTGACAATCATTGATTAGGATGCTGGTGCAGGATAACAGGCTTTTATCTGTTAGATTTTCATAGAAAGGAAGTAAAGTGGCTACTAAGAAATATCCGGTGATTTGGTTGCAGGGTGCGGGGTGTACCGGCTGTTCCATATCAGTTTTAAATGCCGTAAGTCCGAGGATTCAGAATCTTTTGCTGGATGAGCTTGTTCCCGGACAACAGCTTAATTTACTGTTCCACGCAACGATAATGGGCGGTCAGGGAGAGCCGGTAATTAAGGTTTTGCGGGATACCGAGAAAAGCAGTAAGGGCGGCTATATATTAGTTGTAGAAGGTGCGATTCCAACGGCTGAAGGTGGACTGTACGGCAGTATCGGTGAAGAGGGCGGTAAGCATTTGACCATTCAAAAAAGCGTTGAAGAGCTTGGAAGTAGTGCACTGCTTACAATTGCCCTTGGTACCTGTGCTGCTTATGGTGGGATACCGGCGGCGAAGCCAAATCCGACTTTATGCAAAGGCGTTAAGGCGGTATTTGATGAAAAAGGTATCAAGACGCCCGTTATAAACGTTCCCGGATGTCCTGTCCATCCGGACTGGTTTACAGGTACGATATCTGTGATACTCTTCTCGGGGGTCCAGGCCCTTGATTTGGACAATCTGGGCCGACCAAAGTTTATCTACGGACAGTTGATTCACGAGAACTGCCCCAGACGCGCGGACTTCGATAAGGGTAAATTCGCTGAAAAATTGGGCGACCCGGGCTGCCTTTATAAATTAGGATGCAAAGGTCATTACACCAATGCGGATTGTCCCTTGAGGCAGTGGAATAACGGTGTGAGCTGGTGTGTTAAAGCGGGCTCACCGTGTCTGGCATGTGTTGAGCCGGAGTTTCCGGATGGGACGTCGCCGATGTATGAAAAAATTACCTTTGAGGACCTGCGATGAGTACAAGAATCAAAATCGACCCAATAACGAGAATAGAAGGTCATCTGGCTGTTGAAGCGGTAATCGATGACGGCGTGGTAAAAGATGCAAGAAGTGCCGGCACGCTCTTTCGCGGCTTCGAGATAATCCTTCAGGGCAGAGACCCACGCGATGCCAATCGCCTGACGCAGCGTATCTGCGGTGTCTGTCCCACCGCTCATGCAACCGCATCGGCTTTTTGCATAGATGATGCCTTTGGTTTGACGGATAAGATTCCGAACAATGGCAAGCTTATCCGTGCTCTGATTTTTGGAGCCAACTTCCTGCAATCACATATCCTTCATTTTTATCATCTTGCAGCATTGGATTATGTTGATGCGACAAGTGCAGTAGGTGATTTAGCACCTTTTGTACCGCGTTATGAAGGCGATTATCGTGTATCTGGTGAGGTGAACGCTGAGCTTGTAAATCACTACCTCAAGGCGCTGGATATCAGGCGTAAATGTCAGGAGATGCTTTCGATTTTCGGCGGCAAAATGCCACATAATGTCAGTATTGTCCCTGGAGGCGTTACGGAGAAAATCACCGAGGACAAAATAACTAATTTTTTGTGGCGATTGAATGAAATAAGAGACTTTGTTGACAATAACTACATTCCTGATGTGATAGCTGTAGCAAAGGCATACGGTGATTATTTCGAGATTGGCAAGGGCTGCAAGAGACTTCTTGCTTATGGCGGCTTTGATTTACCGACTGGTAGACTATTTAAAGCAGGTGTTGTTTCAGAGGATTTGAAGGCCGAAGATTTTCTCAAGGAAAATATCACCGAGGATTTGAAACATTCCTGGTATGCGGATTCGGGTTCAGGAAAAAACCCGGCAGAGGGTGAAACAAAGCCGGAGCTGAAAAAGAAAGGGGCGTATTCGTTTCTGAAGTCTCCACGCTATAAAGGTGAAGTCTGCGAGCTTGGGCCTTTGGCGCGAATGGTAAGTAACTATGTTCAGGGTGATACTAAAGTAAAAGAATTGATTGATTCGGTGCTTAGTCAATTCGACGCAGATGTAAATGTTCTTTATTCAGTACTTGGTCGACACGCGGCGAGGGCATTGGAAGCGAAGCATATTGGCGATGCCATGGTCGGATGGCTGATGCAGTTAAAGCCCGCTGAGCCGGCGATTGTTCACCCCGTTAGAAATATCACAGGCGGAGGACAAGCCACGGAAGAAAGGATTTCTAACGGGGTTCAGGCAGAGATACCTGATGTGGGCGAAGGCGCGGGTTTAACCGAGGCCCCCAGAGGCGCGGTTGGGCATTGGATGACCATAAAAGATAAGAAGATCGAGCGGTATCAGGTTATAACTCCTACGGCCTGGAACGCTTCGCCGAAAGATGATAAGGACCAGCCGGGAGCATTGGAACAGGCGATGATAGGTACTAAAGTAAAGGATAAAGATAATCCCTTCGAGCTTGTACGAATTGTCAGGGCATTTGACCCTTGCCTGGCTTGTTCTGTGCATTTGCTCGATTTCAAAGGAAACGAATCAGGTATTTTCAGGGTTGTTTAATATGCAGACGATAGAAGATGCCAATGTGGCTATTGGAGATGAAAAGAGCTGTGGTACGAAACGTACTTTAGTTCTTGGCCTTGGTAATATTCTGTTGAAGGATGAAGGTGTCGGTGTGCACGTAGCTCAAAAGCTACAGCAGATGGCACTGCCTTATAATGTGGAAGTTATCGACGGCGGGACAGCCAGTCTGGATATTCTTCTGACAAAACGAAGTATTGAAAAATTAGTAGTTATTGATGCATTGAGAGCCGGCAAAGAGGCAGGTACTATTTACAAGGCCCGACTGAAGCTCGATGAGTTTGACAAACTGGAGCAGATTTTCAGTAATGAGACCAGAATTAGTCTGCATCAAATGAGTATAATAGATGCCTTGACTGCTGTAAGGAGAACGGGTTATGCACCGAAGGAAGTTGTAATCATTGGTGTGGAACCGGAAGTGGTGGAATGGGGACTGGAGTTAACAGATAAAGTAAAGCAGAAAGTTTCTGAAATCATTGATACAGTACTGAAGGAAATCGAAGATGCTGTTCACAGAAAATAAACCGATAGAAGAAGTTCTGGAATCGCTTGGCAAGGAACAGAACGTCTTTTTGGTCGTTTGTAATGGTTGTGCCGAGGCCTGTGAAACAGGCGGAGAGAAGGCACTATCGGCGATGAAAGCCGAGCTGGAAAAGGCGGGTAAGAATGTTAAAGGCACAGCTTTAGTGGATTTTATTTGCAATAAGATATTGGTTGCCAACCGGCTTGCCAGAGATATTGATAAAATCAAACAGGCGGATTCTATTATGGTGCTGAGTTGCGGAATTGGTGTCCAGGCGGTTTCGAAGGTGGTTGATAAAACTGTTCATCCTGCAGCAAATACAGTATCGCTGGGAGGTTTGCAGGGTCTTTGGCCGTCCGAAGAGCGCTGCCAGGCATGTGGGGACTGTGTTTTGGATTATACCGGAGGTATCTGTCCGATTACATTTTGCGCCAAAGGTTTGCTTAATGGGCCTTGCGGCGGGGCTAAGGACGGAAAGTGTGAGGTTGATTCAGAGCGGGATTGCGGCTGGCAGTTAATTTATGAGCAGCTCAAAAAAGTTGGAAGATTGGAAAATTTTGGTAAAATTCGGAAACCACGTGACCATAGTAAAATGCTGCCGTCAAAGAAGCTGCGAAAGACATCTTTTTATGATATAGAGGATTAAATTTGTGACTTTAAAGCCACTGTACGAAATAGGATAGGTTAGGGAGGCATTGAGGCATGAAGCTTAGCGAGCGTTTTGAAAAAGGTAAATTCGTAATCACTTGTGAAGTTGGACCGCCCAAGGGCATAGAAATGAAGGAAATGTTGGATGAATTAGAGCCTTTAAGGGATAAGGTTGATGCTTTCAATGTTACTGATTTACAAAGCTCTGTAATGAGGGTTGGCTCATTGGCAACCTGCCGTCTTTTGAAAGATAGAAATCTTGAGCCAATTATGCAGCTGACCTGCAGAGATAGGAATCGTCTGGCTTTGCAGTCGGATGTGTTAAGTGCCTCGGTTTTGGGGATTGAGAATCTATTGTGTCTTACAGGCGACCATCCGAAGCTTGGAGACCATCCTGAGGCGATGCCTGTGTTTGATTTGGATTCGGTACAGCTGCTTGCCGCGGTTAAGGGATTAATGGATGGTAAAGATATGGCGGGTAACGATTTGACAGGTCGTCCGCCGGAATTTTGTTTAGGTGCGGTTGTCAACCCGGGTTCGGACCCATTGGAGCCACAAATTATAAAAATGGAGAAGAAGGTCGAAGCTGGTGCGGAGTTCTTCCAGACCCAGGCAGTTTATGAGGTGGATAAATTTGCCGGTTTTATGGGTAAGGTTAGTCATCTGAAGGTGCCTGTTATGGCTGGAATTGTGTTTCTAAAATCACCGGCAATGGCTAAATTTATGAATGAAAATGTCGCAGGAATTCATGTTCCTGACGAGATTATTGATGAATTGGCAGCTGTTGGGAAAGAAAAAAGGGTCGAAAAAAGCCTGGAAATCTCTGCTCGTATGATTAAAGAGCTGAGGAATTTGTCCCAGGGGGTTCATATTATGTCTTTGGGGTGGGAACGACATATCTCTGTGGTTTTGGACATGGCCGGATTGTAATGTTCGAAAATGAAGTCCTGAGTCAACATCCCTGTATTCATATTTTTTTTAGATTCTTGTAATAATCTTTAACCATGCGTCTGTTCTTCCTCTGTAATGATATAATATTCCCATTTTACACTAAAAATTTTGGTTGTATACTTGACAAATTCTGATAAATATTGGATAATTAGGATATTACGAGTTAAATATAGAAACCTTCCCTGTCTTGGCGCAGGTGACAAGCCGTAGCCAGAGGGGAGAAAAGCCATGCGTTTGATTTTAAAACAAAATGATGGCAGTACCAAGGAGTTCCAATTTGCCGAGGGACCTGTTTCCATCGGAAGAGCGGCAGATAGTCACATTTTTCTGCCCAACAAAATGGTTTCAAGGCAACATGCAGTTATTCATAATACGGATGAAAACAAGTGGGTGATAGAAGACCTGGATTCGGCGAGTAAAACATATCTAAACGATAAAGCGATTCATAAGTCAATAATTAAAGCTGGTGATTGTATTCGTATAGCTGAATTCACTATCGAGTTCAATCCCAAAGAGCAGGCTGAATCGGATAAAGGGATTCATAATGCCGATACGAGTTTTGAAGTGGAAGCCGGATTGGCGACACCACAGCACGAAACAGTGGTGAGAAAGCCGGATGCCAGCCATGCACCAGCTATGCGTTTAGCCGCCAGAAGATTAACTGACTTTTCGCAGGCAACCGAAATAATCTGTGATGCAGGTAGTATCGAAGTATTGCTGGTGACTTTGTTGAATACTATGTTGAAACAGTTCAGCGCCTTTCATGTTTGGTGTGCTCTTAGAGAACAGCCATCCGGCCCAGTGACCTATCACGCGGGTAAAAGACGAGATGGAAAAGCAGTAGACCAAAGCGAAATCAAACTTATGGACAAGATTGAGCAGGCGATAGTAAAAGGTCAATCCATGGTTTTGCCTCGCGTTGCAGCTGGGTTGGAAGAAAAGGAAAGAATACGTTCTGCTTTGATAGCGCCTATTATCCGGCCAGGCGGCTGTTATGGTGTGTTATACGTGGACAATGCTATGGTGCATAAGCACTATAGCCTTAGCGATTTGGACTACCTGATGCTGCTGGCAATGCACACAGCGGCGATATTGAAGAAGTTTCTGGGTAGCAGATGAGCCATGGTCTGTTATCCTATATATTGGTTTCTTGCTTCAGCGATGAGTTTTAACATTTGGTCTGCTTGTTCACGAATTGCGGGATTGAGATTTGTTACCCTTGAATTCCATTTGCAGAACAGTTTGTTGAGTTGTTGACGGGTCTTTTCACTGCTCATATCAGATGTTACTCCGAGAATAACTTCCACATCCTTCGTTTCGTGCATATTGACAGGCAGAATTCTTTCGAAAGTTTCGCGGAACCGCTCATTATCGACTTCAAGCCAGGTTGCCAGGTTTTTCAGGAAGGCAAGCTCCTCAGCGTTGGCAAAACCCTTTGCTTGTGCTACATATAAACAGAGCTCTAAAATATCATAGCGGTTTGTGAGTGGCGCAATTTGAACAATTTCTTTGCAGATTTTATGAGTGTCAAGATGATTGCCATCGCGGAAAAAAGCAACAGTTTTCTTCAGTGCTCTATCAAGGTGACGTTTGGTTTTATTAGAAGCATCAGCTATATCGATGTTGTCTTTTGCCCAGTTTTTTATAAGGTCAATTTCGCAGTTGTATAGTTTTTCATCTGAGGCACTAACGGCAAAAGCTAGTGCGACCGTCAGGGTTTTTGTGCGCTGGACGTTTTTCTGCAGGTCTATATAACCAAACTCGGGATTTTCATAAACGAAGGTGCAGGTGGTACAAGCAAGCTCCTGTTCACTCTGACGAGAGCATATTGATGTGTTGAATTGTAATTTTCTGTTTCCTTTTCTTGGGAATATTAGCCAATCAGATTTTATTTGGGCGATATCAGTCCAGCCTGAGAGTCTGGTTACCTGCGCGGGAAGTTTGCCAAGGTCGGTATTGTAGAGAAACTGAGGTGAGTCGGGCATTTGCCACTTTTTGGCTCGGCTTTGTATTGGCCTGGTGTTGTCTTGCGGCGGTTGTTCCTTAAAGAAGGTTCTATAAATGCGTTTGGTTAGAGTATTTTGGCGAGCGTTTGGTTGTTGCGATACATTTGTTATGTCCATAATCGAAATTTTCAAGATTGCATCTGTCTGTTTTTGTGTGATGGGCGTATGGATTGAACCGCAAATCTCTATGGTGAAAGCGTCAAAAACAGTATTGTCCTTTTCTTGTTGTGTTAGTTTAACTCGACAATTAAGGATTTGCAGGTCAAGCTGCACTGGAGACTCCAAAGGTTCGTTGAGGATTTTTGTTTGGGCATCTATCAACTTGTTATGATTAAACAGGTTAGAGAGCCAAAGGAAAAGGCTTCTAATTGTGCTAATTAGACTTCTGTAAATCAAATAGCTTGTCACTTTTTGTTTCCTGCAGATATTGCTATTGGACTTTGAATGGCTCCAATTGGTTGCTCTTTTCTTTTACGCTGCTTTTAGATATTTTGCTGTTTTGGTCTAAGCAAAAATCGACTTCGAGGGCTTTGCCTGATTCGAGGTCTTCGAACTTACAGTGCATTCTTTGGTTTACATCGTAGCTGTAAGTAACCTTTATTGGACATTCAGCGGGTCTGTCGGGAGGGAGTTTGAATTTGTGCGTTGCAATCTTATTTATGTATTCAGGCGCGGTATCTTCCCCCTGGGTTATGGTTATTTCGAGCTCTGTTTGTCCCTCAGTCATTGTGTAGAACGTTTGTGATGCTTCACAAGGCAACGGCGTGTTTTTCCTGAGAATGATGCGATTGGCAATTATCCGTCGGCCTGTTTCCTTGTCAACAGGAGCGCAAATAGTACCGTAGCTGTGATTACAGACATCTGTGAGGTTAATATCTTTTAATCCGCTGGAGATTCCCGCTGGTACCTCATTTGGTTTTTCTCTGAGCATTGTCAATCCGGCGTGCAATGCGGCACCGAGAGCAACACATTCGTCTACGTTGACCGCTATTTCAGGCGCAAATCCGAACATTTTTTCAAGGCGCTGCTGGACTAATGGTATTCGAGTGCTGCCGCCGACCAGAAGTACCTTATCGATGTCGGAAGGTTTAATACCTGCCTCTTCGAGGGCCACTTCCAGCAGAATATCAGTTCGAGATATCAATGAAGATATAGCTTGCTCAAAAGACTGGCGGGTAATTTCCACTCTCATACTGCCGGCTGGGCCATAAAGCATTTTTTTGGCAGTTGGACGCCTTGACAGTGACTTTTTAATATCCTCCGCTTCATCTTCGTACTTTGCCCTGTCTTCGTCGGCGTTAATTAACTCAGTATCGAATTTGTCTTTGTAGTTTTGTTGAAGTATTTGAAGTACTTGCTGGTCGAAGTCGATGCCGCCGAGTGCATGGTCGCCCTGTGAACAGATAATATCAATCTGGGTTCCTTTGACTTCCATTATTGTTACGTCGAAAGTTCCTCCGCCGAGGTCGTACACAAGTACTTTTCCTGAGACCTTTTGCGTGGTGGCGTAATACAGCGCAGCTGCCACAGGTTCGTTGACAATTCCGATTACATTAAGTCCGGCCAGAGAACCTGCGTCCATTGTCGCTTTTCGACAGACTTCATCAAAGTGGGCGGGAACGGAAATAACGGCATCGCGGATTTCACCATGCTCGGTAGAACATTCCTGTTTGAGCTTTTTCAGGATTAGGGCGGATAGTTCCACGGCTGTCCAGTCCCTGCCATCGATATTCTTGTGGTAATCGGGGTCTCCCATTTGTCTCTTTATCCAGCGAATGGACCTTTGAGCATTCAGGTGCCGTGAATTAATCGCTTCAATGCCTACCCGAATTATATCAGGATTCTCTTCATCGAAGAAAATCACTGATGGCGTAAGTCTTTCACCGTCAGCATTTGGGACTATCTCGGGCTTGCCGATGGTGTTGAGTATTGCTAATGCCGAAAAAGTTGTTCCAAGGTCTATACCGACTATGTTAGTCATTTTTCACCTCTTGTTTTGCGGCTTTTTTCCTGATTCAGGTGTTACTAATCAGCCGAATAGTTTTACCTGGGCTGTACGTACTATTTTTACATTATCCTCATTAATAAAGTATTGGTAACCTGGCCTGATTACCTTTGCAATTTTTCCTGCTTGCTTCGGATTTTCACATTGCTGCGTATCTTTAATGGCCTCTGCAAACTTTTCCTGGCCGCGGTAATCACTGTTTATTTCCGGTTCAAATTGTTCCACGCCGCTGGACTCCAGAGCAAAAAGTAGCTCGTCTTTTATCTCTTCGAGGTTTGTTGTATCAACATTTTCTTCGGATAGCTGGCTAATACGGTTTTCAAGATTGTCAACACAGCGGATGACTCTCAAGCAAAAAGTTTTGATTATGTTCCAGTCGTATCCATCCTGAAGCCTTTCGACCCTGTCTTGCTGATGGGCGGCATATTCACGAATGGCTGAAACCTGTTGGGTAAGCTCTTTGATGGCGTTATTGAGCGGCTTTGAGTGCTCCAGAGCGGTATGCTGTACAGTTTGAGCCATTTGTTTGAACTCTGCCATCTGTTTTTCCAGGTTTTCGGCCTGGGTTTTGAGCGACTCTTCGAGCTTGAGGGTATTTTTGCTGGAGTTCAACAAGGTATTCGTTTCTTTTGTTGGTGTTATTAAATGCTGTTCAGGTTCAGTCGTTTTTTCGTCGGATAGAGATACAGCAATTTTCTCAGTGGTTTCTGATGACTTTGCTGCCTGCTGTTTTTTTCTGTGTTTGGCATTATGTATATGATTGTTACTAGACGAGGCGAGGTCTGGATTTTGCCAGGATAAATTCATAAGTCCTGCTGAATGGTTTTCAGTTTGGCTTTTAAATTCGTGGGATTTTTGTCCCAGCTCAGGATTTTTCTTGGCCTTTTTTACGCCGGCTTTGGCGGAGTTTTTGCTTGTGGTATGTCCCTGGTTTTTGAGGAAGCTGGCGAAAAGTTTTGTAAAAGGTTTATCAAGCACGGCAAAGAACGTTTGAAGCCGCTGCAAACGATGTAAACCCTTGATAAGGAGCCTGGCTAACCATAGTAAAATGCACCAGGTGAAAACCATAGCCCCGGTAGATGTACACACTATTGAAGCGGTCAAAACAGATTCCCTTAGCTCTTTTTGCGATTTGTATTTTTTTATTTCGTTTTGCCAGTTTTTGCCGTAGAGGACATCGGCGAAGGGATAAATCTGCGTTTCGCCGGCAGCCAGTTTATCAAGGTCGGCTTTGAGTCTCTCTTTTTGCTCTTGTTGCAGCTGGGCCTCTGTTTTTGTTTTGCCGGATTCATTCAGACCCCAGGGGACGACAGCTCGCTCTTCGGTGGTTAATTGTAACCATTCATTATACTGCCTGAGATACGCATCTGTCTCTGTGCAGTATTTCAGCTTATAAAGGTCGAGCTGTTGCTGCTCTTTTCTTTTCCTGTTATAAGCCCGTTCAATCGCAACAGCGCCGACGAGTAATAGTACTAAACCAGCAATGGCAGATTTTTTAAGCATAATTTTAATTCAAATCTGTTGTTTATTCGACGTTTTCGACGAAAGCTTCCTTTTCACTCTGGCCGTATACTTCGGTTACTCGCAAAACCTCTTCCATTGTTGTCAGGCCTTGCTTGACCTTTATAATTCCATTATCAAATAAGGTCGGATGACCGCTTTCGAGAAATACACGACGCATATTTCCAACAGATGGGTCTTTATTAATCACATCTCTGAATACATCATCGATAACCAACAGCTCATAAATACCAACTCTGCCTATGTAACCTGAGTTCCTGCAGTTGTCGCAGCCGACGCCGTGAAAAAGCTGTTCCGGCTGAACGCCCAGCTGCTCTACAAACTTGCGCATATTTTCCGGTATCTGGTAAACTTCTTTGCACTTCGGGCAGATTTTTCTGACCAGCCGCTGAGCAAGCACGGCATTCAATGATGCTGCTATTAAGTACGTATCAATACCGATATTGACTAATCTCGTGATACTGCTGGCTGCATCATTTGTATGCAGTGTCGAAAGCACCAGATGGCCGGTAAGGGCGGCCTGCACCGCTATACGGGCTGTTTCGTTATCTCGAATCTCACCTATCATCATCACATCCGGGTCCTGATGCAGCAAAGACCGCAGCGCCGAGGCAAAATCCAGCCCGACCTTCTCGTTAATCTGTATCTGATTGCAAAAATCAATCTGTAGCTCGATAGGGTCTTCAACTGTTGAAATGTTCAGTTTCTCACCATCCATTTGGCAAAGGGCTGAGTAGAGGGTGGTACTTTT
Source organism: uncultured Pirellulales bacterium (assembly GCA_964461285.1). Lineage (GTDB taxonomy): Bacteria > Planctomycetota > Phycisphaerae > Sedimentisphaerales > Anaerobacaceae > CAZBWE01. Next base: position 3,922 of record CAYWUO010000027.1, on the reverse strand, counting down.
ACCGGAGCCGGTCGGTCCTGTTACAAGCAAAATCCCGTTCGGCAGCGCTATCTGCTGACGAAAAGCCGTTATAATCTGCGTCTCCATACCCAGCTGCTCAAGGTCTTTCATAGTAGATTTACTGTCCAGAATGCGGATAACGACCTTTTCTCCGTGATTTGTCAGCAGTGTGGAGACTCGCAGGTCGATTGCTCTGCCGCCGACAATGACCGATATTTTTCCGTCCTGAGGCAGTCGTCTTTCTGAGATATCGAGGTTGGACATAATCTTGACACGTGAGACAATCGCGGGGTGCATTTTTAACGGTGCCTGCATCGTCTCAAAGAGCACGCCGTCTATTCGGTATCTTAGTTTGATGAACTTTTCCTTTGGCTCGATGTGAATATCACTGGCACCTTCGTGTATGGCGTTACTGATGATATAATTGACGAATTTAATGACAGGTGATTGGCCGGCCATTTTTTCGAGGTCTTCGGATTCTTCCTGCTGGTCCTGAACAACCTCGACTTCGGTCATATCGCTTATAATATCATCAAGGTTATAATCTATCTTATCCTCCTTGAGAGCGTCACAGACCTTGTCTATGTCTTCATCAAGACAAACGACTACCTCAACATTCATCCTGGTTTGTCTTTTCACATCTTCTATGATGAAAAGGTCGGCGGGTCGGCTTGTAGCTACGGTCAGTGTTTCGTCATGTATAGATATGGGCATAATGCGGTTGCTTTTTATGTAGTTAAGCTCAAGTTTTTCAAAGACCTGGCTGTCAACGTTCTGCGGGTCAACCTGACGGAACTCAAAACCGTACAGATTTGCTCGGGCCATTAAAATGTCAGGTTCATCTGCGAACTGTAACTGCTGGATTATCACAGCGATATCGCAGTCGGTTTTTTTCTTCTGATTCTGTAGTATCTCTGATAGCTGGTCAGCGGTAATTTTTCCCATCTCGTAAAGAACATCAGCGATATCTCTTATGTGAACAGAACTCTCCTCCTGGGGACAATATAAGTTTGACAATCCTCTTATTTGCTCTGTATAGTTACTATCGGAATATTCGCTAACTTCGTTACGACCGGACCAATTCTCTTTAAATTCGAATCCCAAAAACCTTGTCATAGTATGCCAATTACCTCCAATCCTGTGCTAATTATCCTGCGAAGAAGAATGCCGGTCTGTACCGGATAGAGCGGCAAAACCGGTGTTTAATTGGTGCAGGACAAAATTATTACCCATTATTGCCGGCAATAGTAACTTGAATACTGTTTGTTCTTTCTTCTCATAAACTATCGAAACAGGCGCATAAAATCCCTGTGAGAAGCGTCAAATAAAATATAATTATAAAACCAAGCCAATCAAATCGTCCAACGGCAGAAAAACAGCAGTTTTTTGCGTCCGATAGAATTCCCTGCCTACCTGTTAAGATAAAATTTCCATCTTGTGATAAACCCGGAATGGGAGTTCTGCAAAATGGAATCCATCTGTGTTTACCGTGCCGAAATTATAATCGGAATTATTTGATGTGACCTTAACTAAACGGACATAAGACCATGGTGATTTGTGGGTTGTGTTTGTTCTGAGTCTTTCTGGAAGAGCTCATCTGCCAGGTCAATGCCCACATGACCGGCGTAATACTGCTTGATGACTTTTTGGCTTTTTGTTTGAAACTTATCCATAGAGGAAAAAATCCCGATTTTCATAAGGACCAGGATTGCAATGCAGGCAGCTACGCTTGCTATTGAGCGTGTATATTTGCTCCACTTTTCCAGTTGCTTTGGTTCGGGTAGTATCGTTTTTAGTTTCTGGGCTTTTGGCACCTGGCGGAGGCCGTGTTTCAGGACATTAATAGTCTGTGTATTTGCACGCATTAACAAATAAAGGTTATGAGGTTGAGAATTCATAGCTGAAAGTGCAAGATGTACTTTGCCTATGGCAGCAAATCGCCGCTGGCATCTGGGACAATTAGCGATATGGTTTTGTACCCAGTCTGCATTGAGATTAAATCGACTGTCTATCGCTCTATGCAGCGAGGTCCTGATTTGTTTGCACCTGTTATTAGAATTTATAGTTTTCATTGTCTTTCCTGTTTTTCTCTGCTCATCCATACAGCTAATAGTTGTATTGCTTTGCACCTATATACTCTTGCAGTTGCCGGCGAAATGCCTAATATCCTTCCTATCTGAGTATAAGGCAATTCCGCAAGGTCGCGCAGCGTTATGACGTTTCTTAGATGTTCGGGTAATTCGGCAATGCAGCATCTTAAGGTTTCCTGCAGGTATTTAGAGTCGAGCTCATTTGATGGTGAGTACGTATCATTCTCGGTAACAACGGCATTGGACAACCTTTTTCTTTCAGCGTTTTTATGCCTTAACATAGATATCGCTACATTGCTTGCTGTGCGGAATATATACGCCTTTATGTGCTCAGGTTTTTGTCTTCCCTCATAGTGGGCAAGTTGTAAAAATGTATTCTGGTATGCGTCACAAACATCTTGTTCATTACCCAGTATTCGCCAGAGCATAGTTACTAATCCCTGACCGTGCCTCTGCATTGCAGACAATACCCATCGCTGGCTGTCATCAACTGCCTCAGAGACGGTAAAATCCCAAATTAATTCAAAACTGGATACCTTACCGAGCATAGATTCTCATTTCTATCGTTTTGTATTTCTATATTTTATGACGCAGCCGCTAATAATATGTTAACAAAAAATCCGTAATAATGTTGAAAAAACTTTGTTTTTTTAGGTAACGTTCAGTGTTGCTTTTACGTCTTATTTGGCGGATAGTGGGGGATGGAAAATAAGAAATTTGTCAATGATTAAGACGAACTATGGATGCAAGTAATTACAATAACGGCACTTATAAGCAACAGAGAGATGCCCAGGATGTGGTGTCTTTGGTGGATGATTTGCTCGAAAAGGCCGTAAAATCTGGTGCAAGTGATGTTCATTTCGAGCCTACAGGTGCAGAATTAGTCGTAAAATTTCGGCTCGATGGCGTCTTGAGTATTATCGAAAAACTACCTAAGTCCATATCCAACAATGTGATTGCACGGCTGAAGGTATTGGGGGGGCTTCTGACCTACCGTAACGATATACCCCAGGAAGGCCGGATTGAAATTGGCAAGGGTCAGGATGACAGGGTAATTGACCAGCGACTGGCGGTTTTTCCGACAATTTATGGCCAGCGGGCAGTTATAAGATTATTCTACAGCAATATTGAGCTAATGGAATTGGAGAAGTTAGGTTTTTCAAAGCAAATCTGCACGGTCTTAAAACAAATTGCTGCCAGAAACCAGGGTGTCCTGCTGCTGACCGGTCCGGCAGGCAGTGGAAAAAGTACCACTCTTGCAGCGGTTTTAAGGCATATTCTGAAAAGTTTTCCCGGCAAGAGCGTTGTAACCCTTGAAGACCCTGTGGAAATCAGGATTGAGGGGGCTACGCAGGTTCAGATTACGCCACACGGCCAGATGACATTTCCGACGGCGCTAAGGTCGCTGTTAAGACAGGACCCGCAGGTCTTGATGATTGGAGAGATTCGAGACGCTGAAACCGCCAGGATAGCTATTGAAGCAGGGCTGACAGGACATCTGCTAATGAGCACAATGCACAGCGGCACACCTGCGGGGGCTTTTTTGCGACTATTAGAGATGGGCATTGAGCCGTACCAGGTAACATCAAGTGTTTCAGCAGTTTTGAATCAGCGACTTGTCAGGAAACTTTGCAAATGTAAGAGAAAGGTCGAGAGAGAGGACTTGTTCGAAGCGGTTGGGTGTGAGGACTGTTTTAATACCGGCTATAAAGGCCGAGTGCTTATGGCTGAAATGGTCCAGTTGGATAGTCATTTGCGAAAGGCCATTTTAGCCAAAGCCGACCTCGAAGAGCTTGAAGCGCTGTTAATGAGCAGGGGCCATACGAATATAC
>CAYWUO010000026.1:0-16523 GCA_964461285.1 uncultured Pirellulales bacterium | reverse complement strand
TAGGGAAAGTCTATTTTTCTCGTTTTTCTTCCCGATTATATAATACCCAAACCCCAAAATTTTCCCTCAAAAACAGTTGACTTTGCGGCTAATTAAATTTGATTTATCGCTAACTAAACTTGTTTTGTGGCTAACTCAATTTGATTTATGGCTAATCCAATTTGATTTGAAGTTCGGAACAGCTATTTAATATCCGCAAGCCAGTTTTCAGTAAAGACAGCCATGTCCGAAAAATTGATAATATCATCATTCGGGTCGGAGATATCACACTCTGGGTCCCAGTTACCTTTATCGGGCTCACTCATCCAGGCCGAGCCGAAAACGGCAAAATCAATGAAGTCAACACCATCCGGACAAACAAAATCTCCCGGCAGGGAAATTTGCCAAGCAAACTTCGGGTAATTCATTCCCTCACAAATATCCCATATATCATCAGTGCCGTTTGCACTTTCACCCACAAAATCCCAACCGGCAGAGATGTATGTTGCTTTTGTCTTCATTTCTTCAGTTGTTTTTTGCTCACCTCCATCGCCGTAGTTAATTCGGCTAATTTCTGTATCCCAGAAAGATGATATTATACCGTCGCCTGTTTCACCTGTTAAGCCGCTTACCCAATAACTGCCTGTAACACTACCGGTAGCATAACAGTTTATTATTGCCCCGGAATTGTCACCAACTAATCCTCCAACGGAAAAGTCGCCGGTACTATTACTCATAGAATAACAGTTAGTAATAGAACTATAGGAACTGGCGGAACCAACTAAACCTCCTATGTTGTCTTGACTGCCTGATACCTGACATTTTGTGTAACATTCAACGATTTCCCCCTCATAACTCTCTCCTACCAAACCTCCAACATCATATCCACCGGAAATATTACCACCTATAACATAACAGTTAGAAATCTTGCTTTTATTTAATGGACCTAATAGGCCGGTTAATGCTCCTGTCACCCACCGAGATGATCCAACGGCCGTAACGTTTGGGTTAATTAAACCAAGATTCTTAATTTCGGTAGTCGGACCATCAACATAACGAAAAAGCCCTATAAAGTGGAGTTCCGCGGTATATGTAAAATTATAGATTTTGTGGCCGTTACCATCAAAAACGCCTGTAAATTTTGTTACATGATCGCCAATAATATTAAAAGAATCGCCGGTGTATTCTCCCAGGTCAATATCGGCCATCAGCTTAAAATGCTTGTCCCAATGGTCTGGATTTGCGCCGATTTCGTTCATCTGCTCAGCGGTATAAATGAGAAATGGGGTTTCAGGTGCCCCGGTGCCACCACCATAAAAACCACCCACGGCAATCGTGTAATCTTCTACTTCGCCATACGTAGTGCTGCCGCACGGACTGAGGGTTCCCAGCCTCATTAGACGCACTCGCATACGTGTATCACCCGCGAGCGCCTCTGACAGAGGTGTTATTGTTGTCGTGAAAAGACAACAACCGCTGGCCGTATAAACCGTTTCGTTCAGATCATCAAAATCCCCGTCTTGATTCCAGTCCACCCAGATGCCGCATTGATCCCCCTCGTAGCCGACATAAGGAACGGGTCCAACAGCAGTGACCACCGTTATTGGGTAACCAGTCCCAATTTCCATGAGCGTTGAATGCGATGATGTGTAGTCGGCATAATTGTTGCAAATCGCTGCCGTATTGTTGATAGTCCCTACCTGCACTGCATATATGTACTCATTGCAGCCCCCCGAAGCGCTGCAATACTGCCCGTGCGCCTGCGATACCAATAAGCAAATGATAATAACGCAACAAATATTTGATAAGGAACTTTTCAAAATTCTCATATTTCTCCTCCAAAATTAAATACGAGTAGAACGATATCTCTATCTACTAACAAGCATTATACCATTTCATGAGGAAAAAATCAAAGTATTTTCGGGACTTGGAAGTATTATATCAGGATTTTCATCGTTGAAAATCGGAGAGTCGGCTTCATTGGGATATCTGGTGGACCTTTTCGATTTAATACCCTGAGAGACAAGGGTGATTAACAAGCACCTTGATATCACGGCCTACAACACGCAGGCACAAGAAGTACTGAATTTAGAATTCGGACCACAGAGCATAACTGTCACTGATGTTACTGTATTGGATATCAGGACTAACAAAGAAGAATATACCCATGGGTGAATTAGCGGAATTAACCATCACATTCACTGCTCCAGATGCGCTATCACATAAATTATTCACAACGCAGCAGGACTTCCAAAGCGGCGAAGCTAACAGGGTAGATGCTGCCAGCAGCCACGGTAACCTTATCCTGGATATGAACGACCAAATTTATGAATACCCTCTCTCAGGAACATTAACAAAGCTCTTCGTTGACGCTGGCAGCGGTAGTAATTGGGGCGACATTGTATTTACAGGCGGCTATCCGGATGAATCTGCGGGCCACTCAAGAATTTAGGGTGCCTGTTTAAAGAGTGTCCCAAGAATACCACTTCGAATGACTCACAAACTCATAATAAATACATTAGACTTTGGAATTCTGGACGGATCTATGAAAGGGGACCGACGGATTGTCGAGTAGATGTGATATAGACCTTTCACGTAGGCATACTTTGTATTCCCTGTTGCTCCCCTCTTTCGATTGGGGAGTGTCACAATATTCTGCCATATAAAAGGACATCAACATCCCTCACAAAACCGGACGTGAGGATTTCCCTCATCCGGCTCTTCGGCAAAACTCACGAAACGGCTGACGGCTCGTACCACCTATGTACAATTCGTGGTCGTGGCAGTGGATAGTGCTTCAAATACCTGCGAAACTGTTTCCAGTAGAACGAAACTTTCTGGCTGCGACGGTTAATCCATTTGTACACTATCTGAATAACAATGTCGTAGTACCGCCATATTTGCCGGCTGTTACCACTGACACCATAATATTGATAACGTCCTCTTAACTTAGCTGCCAGTGTTGGCCACCATTCTTTGAATTTTGCAGAGCAACGCATATTTTTCAACCAAGTCGAGATTTCCCTGCATGCCCTGCGGAATCGCTTACTGTTTGTTTTACGACACAGCAACGGATTTCCTTTTCGGCTACTTCCCCAGTAATGGGTAAAGCCTAAAAACTCAAATGTCCGTGGGCAACGGTTGTTTCGCTCTTTCTTTTCGCGAGGCCCCCTGCCAATAGCAATAATACGCGTCTTTTCTGGATGCAGTTCCAAGTTGAATTTTGTAAATCGCTCACGAATCGCTTGCTCTATGTACATCGTATCTCTGTCATTTTGTACCATGCAGATAAAGTCATCTGCATATCTTACCAAGAAGCAGAAGCCTTTGGTGGTCGGTACGATTTTCTTGACAAACCAGAGGTCAAGTACATAGTGCAGGAAGATATTGGCAAGAATGGGACTTAAATTGCCACCTTGTGGCGTTCCTTTGGCGGTCTGCACAAATTCGCCTGCATCGATATACCCAGCTTTTAGAAATCTCTTGATGAGCAATAAGAAGCTCGGGTCTTTAATGCGGACTTCGAGGCTACGCATCATCCATTCATGAGAAACATTATCAAAGAAACCTTTGATATCTGCCTCGATGATATAGTTGACGGGTTTCCATCGAATAGTGCTATCCACCGATTTCAACGCTTGATGACAGTTTCGATTTGGTCTAAACCCATAAGAACATCCCAGAAAGTCCTGCTCGTAAATTTCCTCCAGTATAAAGGCAACGCCTTTCTGCACAATCTTATCTTCCAGTGCAGGTAGACCGAGCGGCCGTTTCGAGTTTTTGTCTTTTGGGATATAGACCCGTTTAGAAGGTTGCGGTTTATATCGCTTGACCTTCATCCGGGAAACCAAATCCTTGAGATTCTCGTCCAGTTGCTTTCCATATTCTTCCCAACTTACGCCATCAATGCCACCGGCTCGGTCCCTGCCGAGCTTAAAGTGGCATTCTTTCAGGAACTCTTCATCCAGCAGATGAGCTAAGCTCGTAAACTGAAGGCGAGGTTCCCTTTGAGCCCGTTCCGATATGAGGGCCAGTTTTGTCAGCGTATTGTTTTCCATCTCAGTGTATGGCATACGCCTCCTCATCCCTTTGCATTTTGCCGCTAATCCCTTTGAGTGAGCTTGGGCTCTCTATGGGCATTACCCCATCTACTCCTCTAATATGGATTAGTCCGACTGCCATATCGCCGTACTTCCGCCTTCGCATCTTCTGCTCGTTGGAAGCTTTACAGGGAGTGATATGGCTCTCCCAAGTTCCGGTGCAAACAATTCGGTTACCTACCATGGCCTCAGACCCCGGCATGTTGCTGATACACTCACCTTTAACGCATGCAGCAATACTGGCTTCGTAGAATATATAGCCTCTCGCCCAATGCAATTGAATAGTTTCGGGGCTCAATACCTTCACTTTCGTTATGGTCGACAATCTGCCATCCTTTTGGCTCCACATATTTCGTTACCTCAATATGTGCAAAATTCTGTTCCGGCCTGCTGGTTAGGCTTTGACCGGGCTGGATTATCCAGCTTGCTTGTACCAGCTTCGCTTGGCACACATATATCCGGATTCAAAGTCGGTATCCAATAGAAAACGTGATTATAACCTCTTTTAAAACATAATCTTACAGTTGTACTGATGCAACTGTCTTGATCTCTGTCTCCGCTATGTCTCCAACTTCCCACATTCTGCAGTCCTTCTCACTTGATTCGTACCCCTATAATTACGATAGAATGGCATTATGAAGAAGGTTTGGATTTACAAAAGAAAAGGTATCAAAGGCCTGTGGGTGGGCTGGTATGAAAGTGGTAAGCGTAAAGCAAAGGCTTTGCCTTTCAAAGAATTAGCAGAACATTATAAAAATATCAAGTATGCCCAGTTGAACTCTGATGTTTTTACAGGACAAGTGTTGGCTGATTGGGGCCAAATGGTTGCTGAATACAGTGAAGCCAAAAAGGCCCAAGGAGTTACCGAAGGTACACTTTATGAAATCGCTCTGACATTGAGGAATTTCGAGCGGCTTGTAGGAAAATGTAACTCGAAACAAATTACACAGAACATAATTGACAAGTTTATACTTCAAAGGGGTAATGAAGTAAAACGTCCAACCCTCAACAAAGACATCAGAAATCTTAAAATATTTATCAACTGGTGCAGGGAAAACAGGTATGTGAATGGTCAGTTAAAAATCAGAGAATTAAAGGAAGATGAAAGACCTGTGAAATCGCTGAACAACATCCAGATAAGAAAGCTGCTGTCAGCGGCTGAGTCTCATCAAGCAACGAAAATAAGAATTTTGTTGGCTCTGGGTACAGGTCTCAGACGAAGTGACATCGAATCATTAAGTATCAGCGATATCGATTATGAAAATAACTCTATAACTACCTCGAGTAGAAAAACCAGAAAAAGCATGGGTTCACGACCTGTGCCCACTCCTGTGATAACGGAGCTAAGAAAATATGTTGATGGGTTTGATTCCGAACGAGAAAGACTATTCAATGATGATTTCAGCCACAAGCGATGGAAAGAGATATGCGACGATGCGGGTATATCCGACTTAAAATTTCACGACTTACGTAAAACCTTTGGCTCGATACTTGCCCAAAGAGGTGTATCCACTGCTGTTACACAAAGACTTCTGGAACACTCTTCGTCAACACTTACAAATAAAATTTACACAAATGTTGACCCTGTGCTTCGTCAATCTGCGGATCGGTTGCCAATAGAACGGTGGTTATGAAAATAATAACCATAAATCTTTGAAGGCTAATGGTCCTTATTTCACACAAAGTATGAACCATTATTATGTTTATTTAAAGCCTCCTCAGCCTTGTTGTTTTCAGAGTCTGGACACATATCGTACCAACCTCCATCCCAAATTTTTATTATGTATAGGCCTAATCAAACCTTCTCTAAAATGTGTCCTTCTATGGCTTTGTCGCTAGATTAGATAGGCGACTGGAAGAAGTTGGGTCGGATTCAGCAAAAGAATGGTTAAAGCCGGACCAAAGTAGGTGCCGAAATTCTATAAAGATATATATCGTTTGTAACTATGAAAGTAATCTGTCTCAGCATTTGTCTATAGCAGCAACTTGAAGCACCACGATTTTACAAGTATTGTTGAAAAAATCCTAAAATGTCAAAAGTACTAACCTTAAAGCAGGGCAGGAAAACCCTGTGCCTTGCCTTTGCATGCCAGTTACTTCTACTGAGCCAAAGTGTGGTTATTGGTTCTCCGAACACGGATAAAAAGGTTCGCTCGTGCAAGGCGCTGCGAGCAATGGCAAGAGTGTATATGGCCTATGGAGATTATACAAAGGCGCAGCCGCTTACAGAGCAGGCATTGACACTGGCAAAAACAAAAAATGCTCCTGAATCCGAAGTCTGTTCGTGTCTGATTGACCTGGCGTATCTGTACAAGCATCAAGGCAGGTTAATCGAGGCCAAAAAGATGTGTGAACAGGGTCTCATATTACAAAAAAAGCTTTACTACGAAAACCATCCATATATAGCAGGCACACTAAAAATATTGAGTTCAATTTACCAAGAGCAAGACAAGTATGAACAAGCCAGGTCTGTCTTGGACAAGGCAATTGCCATTATGCAAAAAAGTCACTTGCCGGACGACCCAGCTATGGCTCCATTTCACATGGCCATCGCCGAATTGCTGGTTGCACAGGGTAAGTTGACAGAGGCTGAAGATTATTATCTGCAGGCGCAGACACTGGTTAATAAAACTTATGGGCCAAATCGCCTTTATACAGCGGCATTACTTGGCAAAATCGCAGAGCTATATACGATACAGGGACGACACATAGAGGCAGAAAAATTAATTGAGCATACGCTGTCAATACAAAAGAGAATTTACGGTCCGGAACATCATCTTATAGTTCCGACATGGTTGACAATGGCCAAGATTTGTCAAGCAGGCAAAGATTATACAGAGGCCGAAAAGCTTTTGCAGAAAGCCTTGAATGCGGTCGAAAAGGAGCATGGGGCAGAGCACCCATTAGCCGGTAAAATTTTGAATCTCTTAGGGAAACTATATATCGTGGAGGGCAAGTATGGTAATGCAGAAAGTGTTTATCAACGAGCAGTAAAGATATTAGAAAATTCGTTAGGACCGGATAACAATAGCACAGCGATGGCCTTTAATAATCTGGCAAGGTTGCATATACATCAGAAAATGGGTGTTCCTAAAGAAGGCAGCTTATCAGATAACTAATTGTCTATCCCCTCACGCTTGCTGTGCTTCAGAGTTGACTACTTAGCCACCTAAAGCTGCCAAGCGTGCTTCAACGTATGCAATAAGGGCTGGATTACCGGTATCTGTTATACGTGCACCGTATTTGTCCATAACGAACGCCACAGCATCATCAACTGACCATCCCATTTCATTGACCAGGACGCCTACATAAGCCACGAGGGTATCAATCCATTGTCCAGCCGCAGCATAATACGTACCATCGCCAGCGTGACTCGCTAACTGTTCAGCAATCAAAGCCATTTCTTCCTCTGAAGGTGGAGCAGGTGAAGTAATAAATTCGCTAATGACCTGAGCTATGGCGGCGATTCCAATGCTTTCCGGGTCCTCCAAGACTACTGAAAGGTCTCTCAGTGTCGCAGCCAGTTCGCATGGCTGGCAATCTGTGCTATACACAAAAGCGTTTGACAAATAGACCTGAAGGCCTTCTTCGTCAACCCCAAGTTCATCAGCCATCCATGTCAATAGAGCAGGACAGCCGGCTTCTCCAAAACCTACCTCCTCAGTTCCCAACAACAATAATCCACCCAATGGAGCAGGTGGTAAGTCTGCTCTATATTCAAGTACCCAGGCTCTGCCATCGGTTATACTACCATTTTCAAGACCGGCACCACGCATCACGTAGTTGTAACCTTCAGGCAGAGTCAAATCATCAGGGAACGGCAAACGACCATCGGCATCTCCCAGCCACTCAGTTATGCGAGAACAGACTTCCAGTCTGTCTCCAACTCTGCCATCTGCCAGTGCCCCTTCGAATTTTGTGCCAAAGGTTATTGTATCATACGCATCGGCAATCATATCGCCCCTATTTATACACTGCCATTCACCTTTGCCGCCGCCGATCACGGTCATCTCAAGGCCATCGCCATCACAAGGTACCCACTCGCGCGACATGATATCAACTTCGCCTCCAAGATGAATGTTGCCCTGACCGGCAGCAGTATCTGTTCCGGTGCTTGCCACATATACTGCTACATCGATTGGAACACCTTCATCCCTCACCTCTCCACCGATGGATACTCCTGGGTCAGCCAGGAAACCAACACCTACGCGGTCATCAACGCTCTCGGCATAGTATGTCCCACATGCCCGCAGGCCAGACCATTCATGCAAAACCAAATCTTCGGCACTCTGAAGCACAATCGCTGCCTTGCCATCATCATAAGGCAGGTCAACACCAATGGGTCCCCAGAAACCAAACTGGTCGGACCGGCCGGTTATATCTATAGCAAGTGCGGGTTTTTCAACGCCTTCTACATCCTCATAGAAACCAGGCGTATAAATCATGCCGGTATCTGAGATGATAGAGACACCACCACCGGCGCTCCAACACATCTCCGGACAGCAGATTGCGGCTGCGACATCATCAGCAAGGCTTATGTCACCATAAGCATGCAGATAGAGACTGCCATCGCTCCACCACATGCCCCAGCTGTTCAGTTTGTTCAGATAGCCGTCGGCCTGAATCCAGGTACCCGCGTCGAGATACTGGTCAAACCATCCCTCAAACTCAGTGTTAGCCATCAACCAGATATAATCATCGGCAAAAACATCGCCATGCAGGTAAATAGTATCGTAGACCGCATCGATTTCGACAGAACCACCGGCATCGATATCGCCATAAACTTCTACATCGCCATAACTATCACCATCGTTGCCGCCGATGAGCTTAACATCGCCACCAGTACCTACATTTCCCTTATTGTTCCAAGATTGGCCTAAGGTAATATGGTCATCTGCGAAAATCTGAACGCCATCAGTACTATCGATATCACCATCTACCGAGACATCGCCAAGATCGAACCATTGGTAACCAGTCTCACGGGCCTCCATTTCTATATTGCCATTAGCATAGGCATCTCCTTTAATCTCAATATCGGCACCGGTAATTTCCATATCTCCGCCGTTGGCACTAATATCACCACCGACATATACCTTACCGTCCCACTCAGCAGTGTCGGCACCCAGAACTATCTTGCCTTCTGCAGTCACATCTTCACAAAGACTGACATCGTCACCGGCCCAGACAAATAGGTCGCCTTCGCCATACAGGTCGTCATAAGCCGTTACATCTTTGCTTGCCTTCAGAGTACGTCCTGCGGCAACTGTAACATCATCATCCGCAAAGCTGAACCAATCCCCTAAAATCAAGCTACCATCTTTAACTGTAACATCTCCGTCGAGGTCTATTTCATAGCCAGAATCGTAGGTGCCACCGCCAGCATAATAACCACCTGCGAGCGTAAGGTCGCCTCCTGTAGTTTTGGTTATAGTCCCCTCGGCATGCAGTACCTTACCGTTGCCTTTAGCTTCAAACCTCTGGTTGCCAATACCATCGGCTATAACATTTTCTCCAAACGTCACATCGCCATTTATAGTGCCTACATTTCCGCCAAGATATATCGTATCAGCCGACGCATTAATACTGATATTACCACCTGCATTTAGATTGCCATGGGCAATTACATCGACATCGGCCTGCAGAGTCATATCACCGCCAGAGGTCAGGTCCTTTGCTGCTTCAATGTTGTTATTGACGGATGTTACGTCAATATTGCCAGTCTTGGCCCACAAAGACTTGGTGGTATCTTTACCGCTATCACCTAACATTATATTACCGCTGTTACCCGAAAAGGTAATATCGGTATTAGCCGTTGCTCCTATTGATAACCACTGGTCGGCGGCATTCTCAGGCTTAGTTCCGGTTTCGACCGACGTTACCGAACCATTGTTGCTAATCAAAGTCAGGTCTGTATTACTTTGATTGGCAAACAGGAAATCATCTATATTCAGCGATAGTCCCTGCTCCAATGTCAGTGAACTGCCAAGCACCTGTATGACCGTATCGGGCGCGCTTATCACGCCGTTTTCGGCCTCAATAACCAGCGAGCTGTGACCGGTAAGCGTCATTAGCGGTTTGCCTCCCGGATTTGAAAGGTCGTCGATGTTGACATTACCGCTTGCATAAAGTGATTTGCCAGTAGCCACGTCGATATTACCCCATGGATTTCCTGTATCCAGTAGCGTGCCAAAGATTAACTCTCTACTGGTTCGGCCGGTAATAGCAAGATTGCCGCCGTTGGCGCTTACATCACCATTGAGCTGGATAGCATTACCTTTAACTTCAATGTTACCGCCGGCAGTGAGGTTCCTGGCAATTACGTCGCCACCACCGAAGGATATTGGATGATACGACCCAGTGAGCGGGTTTCCGTATCCATCCTCATCCCCGTTAATGAATATATCACCGGCAGCTAATACATCACCACCCAGAACAACATCGTGAACCGCCTCGATAACAACATTGCCAGTGGTTGACTCCAGACTCTTGTCGTTGGCGAGATGTATCGCCGAAAAGCCTGCTTCACCGGGAAAAGCATCTCTACCATTTTTTATTCTCATACTGCCGGCAGTAATATTCTCGTTGATGTGAATATCATTACCAAAGAGGAGACTCTGGCCGCCCAGTATTTCCAAATAGCCGCCATTCAACGTAATCTCAGCGTTTATGGTTACATCTCTTTTAGCATTCAATGTTACATTTCCACTTCCTTCAAAATTAATTCCACAGTTGGCATTGAACCTTATGTAATTCTCTGCGTTAACAGTTAGTGAATTGGTATTGCCTATACCAGTTGAAACGTCTTTGCTCGCATTGAAGATGACCCAACCACTCTGGAGACCGGGAAAGCCGGTTTCCAGTATCACATTTCCATTACTTAGGTAGTTATTTAGTCTATCGATACCCAACTTTGAATGTTGATTTAGCTTCCACTTCTTAGGCTTCCATATGGAACCGGACTTATTTCCTTGATTTACACTCCCATTAACGATTTTAATATTTCGTGGATCAATGAGGAATTCACCATTTTCTCCGTTAGATGCGGTCAGGTCAATCCAGCCCTCGATTTCAACATATTCCTTGCCAGACAGCTCAAGGAAGCCACCATCGCCCGATTCGCTTCCGCCTTTGGCTTCGACTTGTGCTCCGTCATTGAACAGAACCATACCAGGCGAGTAGGCAACAACTTCACCGCCATCGCCGTTGGTGCCGGCGTTTGCAGTGGTCAAGCTTTCGCTGCCAAGGACAACTACTTCACCGGCGGTCATAGTAATACTACCGCCATCACCATCGGTGGCATCGACGCTGAGGGTGCCGAACTGGCCGACCCGGCCAACCACAACCGCCAAGGTGTCGAGGTCATCAATGGCATTGGAAAAGATATCGCCAGCAGCAAGAACTATTTCTCCACCTGCCGCCTCAATAGTTCCAGAGTTCACAACTGTGTGGTCTTGCTGCGAAGGGGCAGCCATCTTCTTAACAATAACATTGCTGCCCGGTTGTGCAAGCCATACTTCTTCTCCGGCTGCCATTACAACCAATCCGCCCGGACTTATTATCGTTCCTGCATTTAGAACATTTTTGCCAACGAGATAAACACTATCAGCGGCGGTGATAACGCCATGGTTCTCCACTACTCCATCACCCAACAATTCAAATTTCATATCAAGAGGATTAACCACCACGGTTGAATTTATGAAATCCTCGTTTGTCATATTCAAACTGGAAGCAACCAGTTGATTAACATTGATAGTAGAACCGGGGCCGAAGATTACTCCAGCTGGATTAATGATGAAAACCCGACCGTTACCCAGTAGACTGCCGTGAATACCCGTTGGGGATCCATCGTGTATCCTGTTCATTACAGCAGGATTGACACCGAGCTGATGGAACTGAGTTGTTGCACCGGTACCGATATCAAAATTGTTCCAGTTGATTACTGTCTGGTGAGAGACGTCTCTTATGTCAAGACGACCGGCAGTACTATAATCGAAGTTGCCGACGCTACCGTGCGGAACACTTAACACTCCGCTGGGAAGCGTGCCTGCGGGTGGATTTGCGTCAGCCAGCACAACTGAAAGTGAAGTATTTAAAATAACAAAGCCCAACAAAAGGTATATTACGGGTCGTATAAAATAACGCTGTTTCGAAATGTTGCTTGACGGTTTCATATCACCTTCCTCACAATACCTGATTAAATAAGTGTGAACTCCTCCCTGAGGGAACGTAACATTATTATACCTCTCAGACGGCTATGCTGTCAAGTGAAATGCCACGTTTGTTCCTACACGGATATGAATAATAACAGGGCTAAACATGGTGCCGATAAGATACCTGTTCAGACCATAAGAACCAGCTCAATAACAGATTGATGTGAAGTATATTGATAGGTTTTAGGTGTGAATTTTAAGGGAAACTTAGCCGTTGGACAGGTCATTAATATTACCGGCTGATTTTCCTAAATTAGGAAAAGAAGAGGATGTTATAAGCCCTACCATCGCAACAGAAAACCAAGGTTTAACCGGCCCTGGCCTTTATTTGTGTCATCAGTTTCTATAAGCGGCCAGCCGTAATATACAGCTCCACTAAAATTGTCCCCGAGTTCGACAAGTGTACCTATGCCTAACGAGCAAAGTAACTGATTTCTTCTCTCTCCTGGTACATGGTCTTTTATCTTGGCTCGGCCGTAATCAAAAAAGGCAAGAGGAACCAGCTTCCTAAGCCAGGGTTTTTCAGATTGTCCCTGCTCCGCGCCGCTTACAGCACTCTCCTTAGACTGGCCATATTTTACAATGTCAAACTCATATTGAACGGATGCAAGTACACCACCATCGGCAACAATTTCATATTCATCGTATCCTCTGACTGAGTACATCCCTCCAAATGTAGTCATCTTTGCAGGAACCAGTCTTTCTTCGGGGCTTACCCATCGAAAAGTACTGCTAATCCGCCCAATCTTATTAGGGTCCAGGAACTGGCTGTGAGCAGCAGAGGTAGTGTAAATAGTAAAATCGCGTTCCGCGTCCGTCCGTGCACCAGTGCTTGTTGTTGTGTCCCAAAACTCCTTCTGGCTGGAACCACCCATGTTAGCAACTCGTTCGAAGGCAAAAGATGTGCTCGACATATCATCCGAGCGATGGACATTAATCCCAAATCCCCAAAGTTCCATCGACACATTGCTTGCCATAATTGGGAACAATGTTGGCGAAAGCTTGCTTTTCTCATGGCTTAGTGAGCCGGTTATATCAAAGAACCAGCCGCCTGTCTGCAACACATTATAACGCAATATGCCGCCAACGAATGAACCATTGCCAATGAAACCAATCCCGCCAGCATCCTTAGCTATATCAAACTGAGTATAACCTGCATATACATTAAGCCGAGCCCGCGGTGTTAAAAGAGGGATATCATAACTTCCATAGACCGAATATTCCTCCTCTGCTTCTTTATCCCAGGGAGCCTGATAAATCGCCGTTAATGAATCGTCTATACCTAAAAGATTAGTGTTAATAAGACCAATTCTTGGTGTCCATTGCCTGTCACGAGTGCCGGCATTATCTAATTGAATAAAATAATGCCATGGGCTTATTTCGTAAATATCATATCCCACAGCAAGTGATTGCGGTTCAGTGCCTCTGGTCACCGACGCTGATACATATCTGTCAGGATTGAGATTGAGCAGGTTTACAAAATCATTCAGCTTTTTCTGATTTGTTATCTGCCCGGTTTTTACCGGCGACCATTTCCGAATAGCAGAACTGCGAAGATAACCCTTTTCCACCTTATTTCGGTCGACGTCGTAATAAGTTATAGTGATATCAGCAACCGGGGCCTCGATGACTTTTACAGGCAGGATTCCATCCTTCAATTCCATGCCCTCCTTAATCGCCTCTGCGGGAATGTACACATATATACCCGCGTAGTTTTGGTCCTGATAGACCGAAAGGATGTACTGGGTAAATCCCTGGATGGTCCTTGCGGAAACTTCGTGTGATTGGCCATGCTGTCGGAATACATCGTGGAGTATTCTCAAATCGTAAAGCGAATCACTCTCAGCCTGATGCATTGGTTTATCTGAGGTATTATACACCAGAGGCATATTCTCTAACAATTCAGCAGTTGATATCAGCGAGTTACCGCTGATTCGTATCTCTTTTACTTCAAATCGCTGTGTCTTATCCTCAGGGAACCTTAGTTTTTCAATCTCCTCTTCTTTTGTTCCTTTGGCTCTCTCAGCAGCTTTTCTTTTGGCCTTGGCCTCAGCCTCTCTTGCAGCCCTTGCCGCTTCCTCTTGCCTGTCCTGAATCTTCTCAGCATCTTTGCTCTTTTTGTCCTGTTCCTGCTGACCAGCTGGGGATACAGAAGTTTGCTGAGCAGCGCCCAAATAAGCGCTCGATACCACGTAAACCAGAACAAGAGTAAAACATACTATCTTGATTACGTCATTCATATTAATCTCCATAAATTTACTGTTCTTAATATCTAATAATTTATCGGCTCAAAAACGTTATTAGCTGAATATTTGTAATGAAAACTTGAATATATCTCCAACGATCCAAGCACAAATATATAGAAATTTCCTATAACAAAGAAATGAAATAGTAAAGAAATAAATACGTATTCTTTTGCAGATATTAGTACCGATAATAGGATTCTCGGGGATTGTTTTTTCGCGAATCCCCACAATAGTTACAACCAATAAAAGCCACAGAAGCGGAGTAATTCTTCCCTTTTGTGTTCATGACTATTTTTCCTCACTATAGATTTTATTTAAGTCGCTTGAAACTTCCTCTAAACTCTTTCTTGTTTTTACATAGTTATTAAAAAAGTTATCTATCTCAATACCGATATAAGTGTGAATGGCCTATTTCATGCTGAGAAATACTCCTTATTGTCTGCGAATGGTTAGCTCAACTGCTTTAATAGTTGCTACTGCTATTCTTTTGCTCCTGCTCTTACCAAAAAGCCTAATTTTATATCAGACTTTTGCTTGAAAAATCCATGTCTCCAGTTTGTCTCCATATGCAGGTGGTTTGGAACAAGGCAGCATAAACTTACCTTCGATATTTAACGAAAGATCATATTTTAAAAAATTCTTCAGGTAAAAATAGGATTATATAACCTATTAACTTTCATTTCGTATAATAATCATAAGCTAATGTATTGCAGTTAGTTGTGATTATCGATGCTTGCTGCCTCATTGAAGAATAACAACCGATACTACAACTAATCCGGGATTATCTGAAAATGAAAACGATTTTTTACGGAGGCAGGAAAATGAAAACTTTAAAAAGAAGAACACGCTCAGACAAATTTCCACTGACGTTTCATCCGACGGGACAGTATTGTAAGAAGGTCAAAGGAAAAATGTATTATTTCGGTTCTGACAAAAAAGAGGCGCTACAAAGATATTTGGATCAGGCAACATATCTACGCGGATGTCAAAACAATTTGCAACAACAAAAACAACAGTCGATAATATGATGCTAAAGCGGCTTTGTGATATGTATCTAAGGTATCAGTATTCAAAGCTTCAGGCAAATGACATTACTGCAAGCCACCACAATGAACAAATCGGTAGCCTTAAGAAGTTAATGGCTTTTCTGGGTCAGAATATAGATATCAATAACATCTCAACCTTGGATTTGCAGAACTACAAAAGAAGGATACAGAAAAGCCATGTATCAGTCTGCAGGTTGAACCTGCATATAAGTATTATGAAGGCGTTATTTCATTGGGCAAGAAAAAATGATATTCTTGAAAACATCCCAAATATTGATGCTATTTCAAGAGGTAAAATAATTAATCAGGAAAGGTTCACCTTTAATTCGGAACAAATAAACAAACTGCTATCCGCTGCAGATGTAAAGATGAGAGCCATGATATGGCTTGGATTAAATTGTGGTTTCGGATGTACAGATTGTGCCGAGCTTAAGTGGACTGATTTAGACCTTGTCAATACAAGGGTCAAACTTCCAAGAAGAAAGACAGGGATTTTAAGAGATTTGCCGTTATGGCCGGAAACTGTTGAGTCACTTGAAAAAATTCCCCGGACAGGTAAGCTTGTTTTTTATACTTCCAGAGGCAACCCATATATGCAGACGCTTTTAAAGACCGATAGTAATGGCAACAAGATATGTGCAGGATGTTTCTGCACAAACGGACAGAGTTATTGAAAATAGCAGAAAATTTGTGATTTGAGAAATACTTGAAATTATTATAAGGTTTTAGCAAGGATGCATGAATAAGAAAGTCATCAAGTTTGAGTTTTTGGGTCTTGACAAGTGGGATAACCTCATTCAACTTTCAACACTTCTTTTATTGCTTTTTTTACTGCCTCCTTGGGTAAGGCTCCGACAGCCATTTGAGGCTTGTCGTTTAACGGCACAAAAAGTATGCTGGGGATGCTTTGGATTCCGAAGGCCGCTGCTAACTGCTGCTCAG
>CAYWUO010000025.1:0-17233 GCA_964461285.1 uncultured Pirellulales bacterium | reverse complement strand
CCAATTTATGGTTTGCGATTACCCAGCCACGCTCCAGATACCCAGCGGCACCATCCCATTTCTGACATTTAGTTAGCTTACCTGTAAGAGTCGTAAAAAATCTCCAAATCATTCTGACCAACCTTTCATCAATTTTAACATTCATTTTTCTCATCTTAAATGCTGCATGTCTATGCATCTCCCGCCGCAAGGCGGGGGCATCGAACCGGACAAGTCAGCCGTGCGTATGGCGGACAAGTTTTACTCATTCTACTCTCCCCCAGACATAGTTTCCAGCCTTAAACCGAGGCAGTTTGTCATATGTCGGCTCTTTTGTCAATAAAAATTTGACCAGAAGCTATTTGTGTCCGGCAAAAAAATGGTTTATCATATCCGAAAATAACTGCTGTTATTAATCCAAAGATAAAACCATACGAAAAAAATCGGGTAAAATATAAAGAAGTGGGCCCGGCTGTTCTTTGCAAAAGGGGTATTTATGGAAGAAAATTATGAAAATCTCGAGGACGAAATTAATGACCTTAAGCGCGAGTTAGAACACTTTCAGCAGGAAAAGGAGCGAGTCAGGGCTATCATAGGCAAAATCGGGGGAGTGCCGAAATTCAGCACAAAAATGATTAACGCCATATTCATTTTTATCATCGCTGCCTCCGTGGTGGTCTCTGTGTTCGGCGGCTCCGATTTTCGCCTTTTGATGATTGAGGTTGCAACAGTAACTCTGTCGGTAAAAATCATCTATCTGATACACTGCCAAAATCGAATCAATCACTTTAAGTTCTGGATACTATCATCCATCGAATGGCGTATTAACGAAATGATGGTGCTCATAAAAAAGTTGAAAAAATAACCTCGCTATCATTGTTGCCGAGATTGCAGCGGTTATTCCCGGGGACAAACTTATCTTACGTTTTACCTGACAGGCATCAGATAATACGCAATCACACAACTTCGCAAGAGATAACCTGTTATTTTGACACCGTTTAACTCGTTATTTCCACTGTGGCAGATTTTCCGTCAAGTCGCTTATGGGGAGTATGGCTATCCCGATACTATTTAGTTTTTTGGGCTTTTTGCGGTAAAATTGCATTTTTTTTCAAAAACTTTGCAACCTTTTGGTATTTTGAGCGTCTATACATATAGGAAGCAGTCATTATACGCTTCTCAAAAAAACATTGAATTGTATCATCACCCTCCTCCAAAAGGCCGATTTCCACAGCATCGGCCTTTCCTCTTGATTATCTGCCGGGCAAAACTTACCATATATACCTAAATGAAAATTCCACTAACTAAATATGGCTGGCCGCAGGTAGCTGTTTTTCCTGTTGTCATCTTTGCGGTAATGGCTGTTTGCCTAATATCCGGTATTGTTTTTTTGCCTGCCTGGGCCACCGTGTCAATAGAGGTAGTTCTGGCTGCTATTCTGATTTGGGTTTTGGCATTTTTCCGCGACCCCTACCGTAACTGCCCTCCTGATGAAAATCTTCTATTGGCTCCGGCTGATGGCAGGATAACCGACATTGAAATTGTAAAAGAAAATAACTTTATCGGCGCTGATGCGATACGAATCGGGATTTTTATGAGCATATTCGATGTCCATATAAACCGCTCCCCGTGCAATGTAAAAATTGAAAAAATTACCTATAAAAAAGGCAAGTATAAAAACGCTGCAAATCCGCATTCCGGGCAAGTCAATGAGTCCAACGACCTATACTTAGTCAGGACCGACAGTCCTAAAGACAAACTTATCGTGCGGCAAATCAGCGGAGCGATTGCCAGGCGAATCGTTTGTGAGAAGGCAGAAGGACAAAAATTAACTGGCGGCGAGAAGTTCGGGATGATAAAATTCGGCTCAAGAGCAGAACTGTATGTGCCTACCAGTCAAAGCGTGAAGTGTCTTGCAAAAACAGGCGATAAGGTCAAGGCCGGGCTGACACCGCTGGTAAAATACGAACAGGAACTTCAGCCACCAAGACACAAAGGCACAAAGAAATCAAATATATAAAGAAAAAAACTTGATTCTTCGTGCCTTCGTGGCAAAAAAAACTTGGAGGTACAATAGATGCCCAAGCTAAAAACAGAAGCTGCCAAAGAGAGCTTGCTGCGTCGGGTTCGGAAGCAGAGATTAAAGTACATCACAATCCTGCCTTCACTGATAACAATTCTTAACGGCGTATGTGGTTTCACAGCTATTGTTTTTGCCAGTAAAGGCGCTTCTGCCGCTGTCCTGCTACGGGAAGATGTCGGCGGCATGGGGCAATCTTCCTATTTTGCGATGTCCGGTTATATGATACTGCTGGCAATGATAGCCGATATGCTCGACGGCCGAGTTGCACGAAGAGTAAAGAGCACCTCCAGCTTCGGCGGCCAGCTTGATAGTCTCTGTGATATTGTCAGCTTTGGTGTGGCGCCGGCATTTTTGATGCTGAAAGTTCTGGAAGAGTTAGCAGGTTTTGCAGACGGCAACTTTCTGCAACGTTTTATCTGGCTTGTAGCGGCGGCGTATATATGCTGTGCAGCGATTCGGTTGGCAAGATTCAATGTGGAAAACGAGGAGGACGAGTCTGCGCATATGAGCTTTATGGGCCTGCCAACACCTGCCGCCGCAGGAGTAATAGTCAGCTTAATAATATTCCATCAGGAAACACTGCCGACAGTGAACACAATTATTTACGCCCTGCCGTTTATATCTCTCGGAGTGTCGGTATTGATGGTCAGCAGAATTCGATATCCTCATATCCTGAATCAATACATAAGGGGCAAAAAACCCTTCGCACATCTTATAAGGGTACTGCTGCTGCTCGGATTGATTATCTGGAACAGACAGACAGCTATGGTATTGATTTTCTGTGGTTTCGCGGCAAGCAGCTTCGTAAAATGGTTCTATTACAAAGTAATCCGCAAAAGAAGCTATGCTGCGAGTATCGAAATATCCGAACAGAATGAGCTAACAGAAGTAAGGTAAAACTACCGCATCCGTTTAGCTTCACCCTTTCGCCCGGTACAAGCCGGTGAAAATGAAAATCCGATTTTATTACAGCAATTCCAAAGACATTAGAAAGCGCTTACGACTCTTTGCATATCCTGCTGTTTGGCGCTGGATCGGTTTATCTTAAAATACCGTTCAACAACTCCGACAAGCCGTGACAGAATCTTGCGGCCTTCGGGACTAGCCTCCAAACCGACAATCTGCAGTCCAAGGTATGCACTTTTGCCATCTTCTGCGGGCAAGACGTTTCTAATCTGGGCATTGAACAGCAGCGGCTTTTCATAAGGCATAGGCGTAAACCGCATCCCCACAAACTGTCCTTTCTTAAATCCGGACAAATCTACACTGCTCGAGTCGCGGCCTGCAACCGGGTTCGCCTCTGATTGATGTGGAATTACGATTTGTGCGCCGCCAGCGGAAATATCAATGAGTCTGCCTTGGAAATAATTTTGTGTTTCATGTTTAGAATCTCTTACATTGCTTTCCGCTTCATTGCGACTGCGGTGCCACAGCAACACATTCACCTTCAAAGAATGCGGAACTTCAACACGGAAATAGCTTCTCCTCTGGACCGCCTCAATCCTGTCCGGCAGCACGAGCACTATTGTTCCTCCGGCCGCAGAATCCGGAGACGGCTCAAGACCAAGCACAGTGGTGTCAAAAACAAACTTGCCGTATTCATACTTGAATGATAAGCCGACCGGCTGATGAATTCGTATATTTATCGGGTGCCGCATGTTCGGTGAGGCAGTGCCCTCAACATTCAAACTGTTGGAGCCAAGTGCGGTCAGCAATACCTTTGCAACGTGCCATTTGTCCTTAGACAAATAAGTCATAATGGCTGTTACTTTTTTATCAATAGCAGTTTGCAGGATTTGCCTGGGCTCAGCCGCCTGCAGCATTGCCGCCTCACTCATATCACCACCCCCATAGATATGCGATAAAACCGCGCTATCGGGACTAATTCCACGTTTAGCCACAGCTCCTTTGCGAAATCCCATGACCATTTCGAGCAATATCCTCCTTATTAAATATATATATATAATTCGGCAATAAGCAAAATGTGTATTAGATTAAATTTGCTACCGCCATACTTGCCAGCACAAGTAGAAGCAGGGACGGCTTTATCGGACAAAAAGACTGAAAAAATACATAAGGTAAACTACTCAGGAAAAAGTCCGGCTCGTCAGGGCATAGGCCCAGCCGAAGTCCCGATAAAACCTGTGTTGTTTCAATTAGAAGATACCCTGCCCTTATGATTACTAATCGTCGGCTTTTGCTCTTGTGCTTTTGAGCACTTTATCGTATCGTGATATGCTACTGTGCGAATGGTTGATTTCCTGGAGCACGACTATGCAGAAGCGGCAATTAGGCAATACTGATTTGGAACTAACGACTGTCGGTCTGGGCACCTGGGCGATTGGCGGGCCTTGGCAGTTCGGCTGGGGGCCACAGAACAATGATGATGCAATAGCAGCTATAATAAAGGCGCTGGTGCTGGGCATCAACTGGATAGACACCGCCCCTGCTTACGGACTCGGACACTCGGAAGAGCTGGTTAAAAAAGCTCTCGAACAAACAAATTTTAAGCCAATTATCGCAACGAAGTGCGGGCTGCTATGGAACGAAAAAAAGGAGAAAGTGCCCTGCCTGAAAAGACAAAGCATTCGGGAAGAATGTCACGCAAGCTTAAAGCGGCTCAACATCGATGTAATCGACCTTTACCATATGCACTGGCCTGAACCGGAGGAGGATATCGAGCAGGGCTGGGAAGAAATGGCGAAACTAAAAGACGAAGGTAAAGTGCGATATATAGGAGTATCGAACTATAACGTCGGGCAAATCAAATTTGTCCAGAAAATCGCCCCGGTCGCTTCGCTTCAGCCGCCATACAGCATGCTCCGCCGTGAGGCCGAAGACGAACTGCTCGGCTATTGTGCTGCGAACAATATCGGCGTTGTCGCTTACAGCCCTATGCTGCGTGGCCTGCTTACCGGTAAATTCAGCCAGGAAAGGTTGTCAGGGCTCGCTCTGGATGACCATCGAAGAAGAAGTCCCGAATTCTGCGAACCACAATTCACTGCATCATTGCAGCTTGTTGACAAACTACGACCTGTTGCGGAACGCAACGGCAAAACTTTGGCCCAATTGGCTATTGCGTGGGTCCTTCGGAGGCCTGAAGTTACCGCTGCCATTGTCGGTGCGCGAAGACCCGGTCAAATCGAAGAGACCGCACCGGCATCGGACTGGAATTTAAGCAAAGAAGACGTCGAAGAGATAGAGGAGCTCCTGGCTGAACGCCAGGCAAAACTTGGTAAGGAATAAATGAAGGAAAGATACTAAACAATGGCAAAAGAAAAAGAGCTATACACAAGTCCTCTTGTTGAGAGAAACGCATCGAAGGAGATGGCTGAGCTTTTCGGTGCACAGGCAAAATTCAGCACATGGCGCTGGCTGTGGCTGGAACTGGCGAGGGCACAAAAGAAACTCGGATTAAATATAACAGGCGGCCAGATAAAGCAGATGGCCCGGCACCTCGACGATATCGATTTCAAAAAGGCGGCTCGATACGAAAAGAAACTTCGCCACGACGTTATGGCCCATATCCGTACATTTGGCGATGCAGCACCGAAAGCAGCGCCTATTATCCACCTCGGAGCTACAAGCTGCTATGTCGGTGATAACGCAGATTTGATAATTATGCGAGAGGCCCTGTATATTACAGCCGGAAAGTTAGCGGCGGTGATTCACTCGTTAGGTAAATTTGCAAAGAAGTATCGCGACCTTGCGACACTCGGCTATACACACTATCAGCCGGCCCAGCTAACGACCGTCGGGAAAAGGGCAACGCTTTGGTGCTATGAGTTTGTTATGGACTTGCAGGAAATCGAGCATCGGCTCGAAACGCTGCCATTTAGAGGCGTCAAAGGAACTACCGGAACGCAGGCATCCTTTCTGGAGCTTTTCGACGGCAATAAGACCAAGGTCAAGCAGCTCGATAAGATGGTGGCTGCTGCGTTCGGCTTCAAGAATACCTGCGCCGTCACCGGCCAGACATACCAGAGGAAAACCGATACCCTCGTGGTAAACTGCCTCGCATCAATCGCACAGTCGGCCCATAAATTATGCAACGATATACGGCTGCTTGCTAATCTAAAGCAGATTGAAGAGCCGTTCGAAAAGACACAGGTCGGCTCATCGGCAATGGCATACAAAAGAAATCCGATGCGATGTGAGAGAGTTACCGCTCTTAGCAGGTTCGTTTTGAGCCTGGCTACCAGCCCGCCGATGACAGCTTCGGAGCAGTGGCTCGAACGAACGCTCGACGACTCGGCCAACAGGCGAATAGTGATTCCGGAGGCGTTTTTAGCTGTTGACGGGATTTTACAAATCCTTCTTAATGTCCTCGACGGGCTTGTTGTTTACCCGAAGGTAATAGAGACATACGTTACTGCGGAGCTGCCGTTTATGGCGACTGAAAATATTCTTATGGCAGCGGTCAAGGCCGGCGGCAGCAGGCAGGAGCTGCACGAGAGAATCCGGCTGCATTCACAGGCGGCTGCGGCACAGGTCAAAAAATTCGGTAAACCAAATGACCTGATTGGCCGGCTCAAAGCGGACATCGCCTTTCGAAAAGTCGATTTCGATAAAATACTAAACCCAAAACATTACGTCGGCCTGGCGCCAAAACAGGTCGATGAATTTATAAGAAGTGTTGTCGAGCCGATTCGAAGAAGATATCGGAAAGAGATAAGTCGAAAAGTGGAGCTCGTTGTATAAGCTTGTAGTTCAACGAATGTTCAGAGGCAAGGCATGACCAGGGAAGAACTGATAAGGCGCATCAAAGAAACTGCTTATCTGGAAGGTGACTTTGTGCTTCGCAGCGGAAAACGAAGCAAATACTATCTCGACAAATATCTTTTCGAGACCTGCCCGGATATCTTAAAGGCGCTCGGTGAGGAATTTGCCAAACATGTATCTGACGATGTTACCTTAATAGCAGGCGCCGAATTAGGCGGCGTTGCCCTGGCAGCGGCTACCGCAATGCAGACCGGCAAAAACTGGATAATCGTGCGCAATAGCAAAAAGGGCTACGGCACCGGAAAATTAGTCGAGGGCGTCTTAAATAAAGGCGATGTGGTCCTGTTAGTAGAGGATATCGCCACCACCGGCGGACAGGTCCTCGAAGCAGCAAAGGTTATTACCGAGGCCGGAGCAAAGGTAAAAAAAATCGTTGCTTGTATAGACCGCAAACAAGGTGCTGAAGAAAACATAACCGGCGCCGGCTATAAATTCGAATCACTCCTGACAAAAAACGACCTCGGGATAAAAGATTAGCGATTCAGCAAAGCTAAAATTCGACGTGCAATTGTCATCTTGCCAGCAAAGGGTAATTTAATCCATTCGGAATCCGGGGTCTTTATCTGAACGGCCGATTTATCTGAGCCGATTGCGTCCGGCGTATTGGCGATTATCATATCGAGGTTCTTTTCCCTAAGTTTTTTCTCAGCGTTTTTGCGTAAGTTCTTATCTTCCAAAGCAAAGCCAACAATGATTTGCCCCTTCTGTCCTCTGTCTTCTGTCTTCCGTCTTCTTACTTTCTTATGCTTACCCGCCCATTTGAGGATGTCAGGCGTTGGTTTTAATTTGATGGTCAGGGATTTGCCGGTCTTTTCAATTTTGGTTTTGGCCGTGCGGGCGGGAGCATAGTCGGCTACAGCGGCAGCCATAATCAAACAATCGCACTTTGGGAGAAACTTCTTAACGGCACTAAACATATCCTTTGCACTTTCGACGCCCACAAAATCTATTCCTACGGGCGGTTGTAAATCAGATGCGCTGATGAGCGTCACCTTGTGGCCGGCTTTAAGTGCTGCACGGGCAAGGGCATAGCCCATCCTGCCGCTGCTTGCGTTGGAGATAAAGCGGACAGGGTCGATATATTCGCGAGTTCCGCCTGCTGTGATTAGTATTCGCATTACTTTTCAGCCACAAAGGCGCCAAGACACCAAGGTTTTAATGTATCATTCCTGCACAAGTAGGAATTTATTTTTAATTTCTTTGCGCCTTCGCCGAGACAAGTGTCTTAGTTGCAAATCTTCACTTTTTAATTTTTGAAGCGATTTGTTCGATTGCTTTAATAATATCCTGCGGCTCAGCCATTCTACCGACAGCTTCGGTTCCGCAGGCAAGCCGGCCTTTGACGGGGCCTGTTAACTTAAAGCCCATTTGCATAACCATCTTGACGTTGCGCTGCACAGCACTATTGGCCCACATATTATTGTTCATCGCAGGTGCTAAAAGTGCCATACCCGATTTAATCAGATTCGTTGAGGCACAAAGAGTGGTGCTGAGCAAATCATCACAAATACCGTTTGCAATTTTGCCAATGATATTGGCCGTCGCAGGCGCGACGACAACAATATCAGCCCAGTCAACCAGGGCAATATGGCCGATTCTATACTCTTCGGTCGTTGCCCACAAATCGATAAAAACGGCTGAACAAGTTACAGCCTCGAAGCTCTTTGGGCCGACAAGCTCGCAGGCAGCGGCTGTCATTACCGTGTTCACTCCGGCTTCGGCAGCGGTCAGCTTACTTGCCAGGTCAACTGCTTTGTACGCAGCAATTCCGCCGCTAACTCCAAGCAAAATATTTATACCTTTAAGCATTTAGAAACCTACGCACCCGCCGTTCCCGCTTTCGCCTGCTGCCCCGTCCCGCGACGAGAGCCACAGAAGCAGGCAAGAAAGCTTAAGATTCAACTATTCTTCCTTGGCCGTCTGGTCGATTTGGTCGTCGGCAGCAATCTTGTCTCGCAGAATCTCCTGAACAACAATTTCAAGCAAAGTTTTGCCCTCAGTATCCTCAATCAGCGGCCGAGCGCCCTGCAACAGTTCCTCTAGCCGCTTTTGAACAAGCGCAGTCAATTTAAATTTGCCGCCAACTTTATTGATTATTTTTTCGCTCTTCAGCTCATCTATCATCTCTTGTATCTCACTTAGTTAAAATCTTATCTTTCTCTTTTTTATTTCTTAACTTTTTTACGCTTTACACTTTTGATAATCTGTACACATTCCTTTACGGCCTGCTGTAAATTATCATTTATGACCATATCATCATAATATTGCCAGGCAGCGGCTATCTCAGTACCCGCCTCTTCGAGTCTTTCTTCCGCAGCCTCGGAGCTGTCTCTTGCCCTGTGGCCCATGCGCTCTGCCAAATCCCTCTGGCTTGGCGGTAAAATAAAAATCATCACTGCCTCCGGATATATTACCTTTGCCTGCTTCGCACCCTGGACATCAATTTCCAAAATAACGGTTTTATCTGCCTGCAGCGCCTCTTCTATCTTGTCTTTGGGTGTGCCATACAGATGACCGAACACTTCGGCATATTCCAGCAGCAGGCCATTGTTGATACGCTTCTGAAATTCTTCTTCCGTTATAAACCAATAATCCCGACCGTCAACTTCTGTTTCGCTCTTCGGCCGGGTAGTAACAGAGACACTAAGATAAACATCCTTTAGCTGCTTAACTATCTCTTTGCAGATGGTGCTCTTTCCAACGCCGGATGGGCCGCTAACTATTATTAATCTGCCTTTTCTGTCCCCGCTCTGATTCATTTTTCAGTCTTATATTTATCCAAAACTAACAGCAAAAAACCGGTACTATTTTTCACTCTACATTCTGAACCTGCTCTTTAATCCGGTCAACATGACATTTTATATCAACTACACAGTGTATAATCTCAGCATCATAGGCCTTGCTGGCAATGGTATTTGCTTCTCTGAGCATCTCCTGACTGATAAAATCCAGCCTTCGCCCGGCCTGCACATCAGACTGACAGATATCAGTAAATTGCTGTAGATGCGAAACCAGCCGGGCCATCTCCTCCGATATATCAGACCTGTCGGCAAGAACCGCCACTTCTCTGGCAAGCGTTTCTTCATCCAATTTCAGTTTTGCGCCCGCGAGCAGCTCGTCGACCCTCCTCTTTAGTTTCCTGGCATATTCCTTCAAAACAGACTCGCTTCGAGCACGAATTCGTTCAAGGTCCTTTTTTATTGCCTTGCAGCATTTCTTCAAATCTGCTTCAAGAGCTTTTCCTTCAACGGCACGCATCTGTTTTAGTTTATCTATAGCCTGCCGGCTTATTTCCAAAATCTTCTTCCTGACTTTTTCTTCAGCGTCTTTGCCCGGTGAAGTCGGCTGAAGAATCCCGGGCAGGCTCAACAAGCTGCCAATATCAATCGTCCCATTAACGCCGGCGGAAGTGCCGACCTGGTTCAATTTTTTCACAATAGTCTTCAAAGCCGCTTCATCGATGTTAAAGAGCGTATTCGCTGATACACCTTTGAGCCGAAGCACATAATTGACCGTGCCGCGCGACAAATTCTTTCGCAGGAGCTTTTCAATATCTTCCTCAAGAAATGCTGCTGCCTCCGGCAGGCGTATAATGGCCTTATAGTAACGGTTATTAACCGTCTTGATCTCAACGGCATAATTTACTCCGTTGGCCTGCCCCTGTGCTTCACCATATCCGGTCATACTGTTTATCATAGTACTACGCTTTCAATTCGTACCGCGTATATCGAATTGCGTTTCTCGGTCCCGCACGATAAGGTTAGCCGCCAGGCAAATTTATATCATCGGCCTCACCGGGAACGCCGGTAGCAGAAGGAAGTTCATCCATCGGCTGCTCAATGTCCGGCGGTGGTTCCTGTTGAAACGGCTGGGTCCGCGGGGCCGGCTGGCCCGTGTCAAATTCAGCGGAAGGGCCCGGCTTGTAATATTTGGCCAACACAACTGCAAGAAGCAGAAATACGGCCACCAGCACTATTGTCACCCAGGTCAGAAAATCTCCGGTTTTGGACCCCAAAATCCCGCCTGCTATACCCCCGCCAAAGGCCCCGCTCAGACCGCCACCTCTGCCCTTCTGAAGCAAGACCATCAGAACCAATGCCACAGAACAAATAACAAAAATTACAGCGATAACCTTTATCAGGAAACCTGCTGCTAAAAATGGAAAATCAGCCATATTCGTTACCCGAAATAAAATTAAAATGTTAAAGCTACATGCGAAAAACCATAACTCAAAAGTCTATCCTTCTTACACCGCCGCCCGAATTATCGCGAGAAAATCATCTGCATTCAAACTTGCGCCTCCGACTAATAGGCCGTCTATATCCTTTTCTCGCATCAAATCTGCAGCATTGTTCGGCTTCGCCGACCCACCGTAAAGAATTCGAATCTCTGCTGCCTGGTCGTCATACATCTCTTCAAGCAGCTTTCGTATAAAAGCATGCACCTGCTGTGCCTGCTGCGGTGTTGCTGTGCGTCCTGTTCCGATAGCCCAGACCGGCTCATAAGCTACGGTTACCGCCAGGACCTTTTCGTCATTTAAGCCGGCTAAGCCGCTTTTCAGATGCCGAGTTACTACCTCTTCGGTCTGCGAGGCCTCGCGTTCAGCGAGCAGCTCACCTACACATAATATCGGCAAAAGCCCGCCGGAAATAGCAGCTGCAACTTTCTTATTTACCAGCTCATCGGTCTCGCCAATCACGTGCCGGCGTTCCGAATGCCCGCATAGAACATAAGTGCATCCGACATCCTTGAGCATTGACGCGCTTATCTCGCCGGTAAAGGCCCCTTTCGACTCGAAGTAAATATCCTGGGCTCCGACGGCAATATTCGATAAGCGAATGGCATTAGCCACGTCCCTCAGATAAACAAAAGGCGGACAGACCGCTACGGTAACTTTCTCTCCCGCTAAAGCCTCAGAACCAGCCGCTATGCCCTCTGCCAATTCAACACTACTATGAATATCAGTATTCATTTTCCAGTTGCCGGCTACAAATGGCTTGCCCATAAAATTCTCCTAAACGTAGCACGGCCATCTTGGCCGTGCTTTTCACAAGCTACGATTAAAGTAGCTCCGTTGCTCTTGGGAAACTGCCTAATATTGAAAGCTGCAAACAATGATTACGGGCCTCCTGAAGTCCCTGCTGGACGCGCTCGTTAGTCCTGTGCCCTAAAAAATCCACAAAGAAATAGTATTCCCACTGCCTTTTCTTACTCGGCCTGGATTCTATATTCGTCAAATTGATGTCATGTCGCTTAAAAACTTCGAGTACATCAGCGAGGGCGCCGGCCTTATGAGCGGTGCTGAACAATATAGCGGTTTTATCTTCGCCGGTCGGCTTTGAATCTTCCCGGCTGATTGCCAGAAACCTGGTAATATTATTAGGATTATCCTCGATATTTTCGCAGATAACTCTCAGCCCATATAACTCTGCAGCAACAGATGAACCAATCGCTGCGGTATTGGATTGGCCGGCAACCATTTGTGCCGCCTTCGCGGTAGAGGCAACGGGGATGGTCTGTGCATCCTTAAAAGTAGCACTTAGCCAGTTTCGGCACTGTGCAAATACCTCGGGTTTGGAGTAAATCGTTTTAACTTCCGTAAGCGCACAATTGCCAAGAAGACTATGATGAATCGCCATTAGAACCTCGGCACAGATTTTCACATCCGAATCTACCAGGGCATCCAGGGTCTCTATTACACCGCCGCCCGTAGTGTTCTCTATGGGCGCAACGCCCAAATCGCAATGGCCCTTGCTGACCTCATCGAAGATACTTTTGATATCCGCCAACGGTTCATATTCGACACTCTGGCCGAACTTAAGCATTGCTGCGGTGTGACTGAAGCTGCCGCCGGGGCCCAGATAGCCGATTCGCAACGGCCTTTCCAGAACAAAAGAGCCGCTCATCAATTCGCGCCAAATAGCCATTAAACATCTGTCAGGCAGCGGCCCTTTATTGGTCTCAATTAGCTTATCAAAGACCTCTTTTTCCCGGTCCGGCGCATAGACAGGCCGGTCGGATTTGCTCTTGAGCTTACCTATCTCGACAACAAACCGCGCTCGCTCATTAAGCAACTGCACAAGCTGCTGGTCAAGCTCATCTATTCGCTTTCTTAGTTCTTCAAGAGACATAAATGAATATCAAATGAACAATACTTCGCCATAGGCCGGCTTTGGCCCTTTTTCATAAAAACTAATGTATTTAACAGAAATTTGCCCTCACGTCAACAAATTTGTCATTTGTCCTCTTGATACCTTTTTTTAGGGCTTTTTTGCGTGGTTTATTTAGCCCTCACCCTGCGTGGTGGGGGTTTCCTTTCGTAACACGGCCATCCTGGCCGTGAATACTTACGAACCATCCCCAATCCTAATTCGGCAATCGAAATTCTAAATTCTAAACTCTGCTAATCAACTAATCCACCAATTCACTAATTCACTTGTTACACTTCACGAACGACGAGATACGAAATTGGCGAGAGAGTTTCAGTTAAAATGACTTTCGAATTTGCTTGCCCTATACCCTCACTCCTGCTAAAATCCCCTTAGTTACTTTGAGGAAAACATCCGCGAGATAATACTGAAGAAGTTTTATATATTATTATGTTAGTGATCGATTGATGAGCACCAAAAAGCAAATTAACGAATACTCTACCTACGAAAACCTCAGTGAGCATCCATTCTCTTCATTGGCTTTACAATATGGTGTAAGAATAGCAGCAGTAATTGAAAAACCCCTCTCTGTTTTAAAAACCGAAGCCGAATACAAACGTCCTCCTTCAAAATCAGAATACTATTGCCTCTCCGTAGCAAGGACGTTAGCACACGTTCTCACAATCTGCCAGCAGCTTGAGCATTCCGTTCTTTACTTTTCTTCTTTTTCGCCAACACAAAAAATGAAAAAGGTTGGAATAACAAGACAGAGCCATCTCTTATATTGCATTGAGAATTATATCATCCGAACTCAATCGATGTACGATAGATTACTAATACTCATTGATAGGGTATTTGAATTGTACAATCCTAGCCATATGATCTCTCACGAGTTAATACTAAGCAATTCGCACGTTCGGCATTCATCCATTCCTAATAAACTGAAAGCATTGCGAAAAGTCATTAAGCACTATTACCGTGACAGAAACTTGATTATTCACGAACAACAATTTCTTGAAGATGAAATTCGCGAACTTGAATTCTATACTGTTCTTACAACTTCAGAAGGTTCTCTTAAAGGGCAACAGGATTTAATTGATGAGGTCAAATACCTTGCGATACAAGTAGTCAAAAACAAGACTAACGAGTTTTCAAAGGTTAATCGTGATTCATTTGTCGTTCTAGGCAACATATTCAATCACCTAAAGAAAGAGTATGTATACAAGCGTGATGTTCTTGAAGCAGTTCATGGAAAGTCAGAACTGGCTGAAATTCCTAAAATAGTGCGTTAGATCTGCATCAACAGAGTCAATCGTCCGCCTAAATGGCAATATGGTATTTTACGGAAAGATGATATGATAAAATCAGTGTAACCTTGTGCCATAGGTAGCGTGTTGTATATTATTATGTTTTAAGATAGGAGAACAAATTGTTGGAAGAAGATATTTTTGATCTTACCCCGCAAGAGTTCTTCGACACAGTCGGAAATGATATAGATTTTTGGTATTTGAAATCACTGGCTCTTCTAGCCTCCGCTGAAGCTGTTGAAAGCATTTGTGGTCGGACTCCAAGCGAACCAAAGAGTGAAGAAAAAGTAGCCAAATGGATGGATATGCATGAAGTCTTTAGAATGCTTTGCGGTATGGCCCTAGAGTGTATGTTCAAATCATTGTGGTTAAAACAAGGGGGCGTCTTGGCAAAAAAAGGGAGATATAGAAGTATACCCGGGACTAGAGATCATGATTTAGGTTCGCTTGAAGGTAGAATTTCTGAAAAGGTTGATACAGGTTTGGATGCCGAGGAGAAAAAACTATTAGCAAGGTTGTCGTTTTTTATAGTATATGGCCGATACCCAATTAATAAGTCAATTTCTACATATCCATCCTCTCCATGTAATGATGAACCAATCCGTTGGTGCAAGTGGGGATCGAAAGATTATAGAATGCTTAACGAATTGACAGATAAACTGATCAATTTAATTGAAAACGAATCCTGAATTCTTCTAACAAACTTTTAAAGGAAATACCTCTAACGCGTAGGTTGTTCATTTTGCTTTATGTTTGAAGAAAAAATATCCCTGTGGACAATTCATTCTCCTGACTTTGATTTATCATCAGGACTGGTTGACCACAGCAAATCGGAGTATTACCTCACAGTTCCTGGTGTTAGACAAGCGTACCATGAACTTTGGCGACGTTTGAATACTCCTAAAGGACAAATCATTTGGTGTTATACAGAGAATGATAACATAACAAAATCTGGGACAGAAAAAATTCTGTGGGAACTGCAAATCCCACATAAAAAGGTGTTATGCTTCCTAGATAGCTTGATCTGGAATCGTATCTTAGGAATCAGATGCGGTGTTGGGAATACCTTGCGTAGAAAGTGGATGAAAGAAGCAAACGAAAAATGTCCAGACGATTCTCATTCTTATTTCGAGAAATGCGTAGAAGATTTTTGGGGGCAAAAACCAAAGACCGGTTCTTGGTGGGATGAGTTATTCGTTCAAAGAACTGGAGAGTGTGTAGATGCTATTATACATCATCCAGTACCAGAATACTTTATTAAGAAACGTATAACTTGGTTTTGTGGACCATCTTGAAAAATCCAAAAATGCTTTTTGTCCAAAAAACCGCTCAGTCCGCGGTCCAAAAACTACGTATTTCTACGTATAGATTTCCGAGCAAAAATGCGCTAGGTGGCATTAACAGGTATTGAACAACAACTCATTCACGCATCTACGCATTTACTCATCCACTCACTTCTTTTGTGGTAAAATTTTTTTATGGCCTAACACCTTCATAGCCAATCTTTTAGGCCTTTTCGCAGCTTATAAATCAAAAAAATGCCGTTTTTTGCTTGAAAACCGGCCTTTATCTGGTATAATAAAGACAATTGGGGGAGGCCCCGGTTTCAGGGCTGCGGAGCCCCGCACGGTCGTAAGTATCAGCAGATACAAACCTTAAAACTTAATTATCGAACAGGAGAATTGATTAAATTCTTACTAATTTACCTATAATTTATCCCTTAATGCTAAGAGCTTTCAACAAAATGGATTGTCGCATCGAAAGCGAGCGTTTTTTCGCACCGGCAAGGCGGATGGGCCAAAAACGCCGCAGGTGTAGCAAAAGCTACATTGAGGACGGTTTTGTGGCCGGCCAACGACGCCGCGCGGAAAACAAGCCGCTTGAATGCAAAGGCATTTTGTTGGACGCTCTTTTTATGCAAAACAAACCCAATTTTATGAAAAATCCGCCGAACGTAAGTTATGATAAATCAAACGGTTATGAAAACGCACCCCCCATTTTTAGCCCAAAAATCCCAAAGCCAATTTCACCAGGTGTCCAAATGAACCTAAGTCCTTATATATCAACGAACTACGAACCACGAACTATGAACTACCCTGGGAAAAACAAAGCCAATTCAAACCCAATACAAAGCCAATACAAAGCCAATACAAACCCAAAACGAATCCAATTTTATCCGCCGACTTGTCGAATGCGGATTTAAACGGTATCTTTCACAAAAATGCAAAAAGTAACGAAATATACGATTTTTAAGACTAAATGGGGTTATTTCGGCCTAGCCGGCTACGAATCCGGCCTGCTGCAAACCTGCCTGCCGTTGAGCAAAATCGAAAATGTCAAATCCCAGCTCTTAGGTAATTTGGAAACTCCCCGGTTCGAGAAACGGCTTTTCAAAACAATCCAGGAACAAATAATCGCCTATTTTGAAGGTGATTGTGTAACCTTCGGCACGGAATTCAGCCACCAAGACACTTGCCTCAGCGAAGGCACGAGCCGTAGCCGGACAAGGTCACAAAGAAATCAAATATATAAAGAAAAAACTTCGAGTCTTGGTGTCTTCGTGGCTAAAAATACGGATATTCCAATTGTCCTTGACGGCCTCGGCGATTTTTGTCGTTCGGTTTTAATCACCTGCAGGAATATAAAATTCGGCGAAGTTTTAACTTATTCAGCCCTGGCAAAAAAAATGGGACGACCCACCGCAAGCCGAGCCGTTGGAAATGCACTCGCTCAAAATCCCCTGCCGTTGATTATTCCCTGTCATCGTGTGGTTCGCAGCGATGGCAAAATCGGCGGATTCACAACCCCCGGAGGAAAAAAACTAAAAGCAAAGCTGCTTAAACACGAACAACAGAGAATACTAATGCACAGTAGAAAGTAACTAGTCGTCCCTGAAAAAGATTTCAAAATTACATAACTATTCTATTCTATAA
>CAYWUO010000024.1:742-17414 GCA_964461285.1 uncultured Pirellulales bacterium | reverse complement strand
CGCAGATAGAGGCACGGGATATCAACGACCCGAATGTATTAAAGGCAATGCAAACCGTACCCCGGCACAGTTTTGTCCAGCATACTGATGAAAGAGCATGGAGAACAAACCTGCAGCGAGCTTATGGTGACTATCCGCTTCCGATTGGCTATGACCAGACGATAAGCCAGCCGTATATTGTTGCCTTTATGACCGAGGCCCTGGAGCTTCAGCCGGATTACAAGGTCCTGGAAATCGGGACCGGCTCCGGCTATCAGGCGGCGGTCTGTGCTGAGATTGCACGGGAGGTCTATACGATTGAAATCGTAGAACCGCTTGCCAAAAGGTCGGAAAAACTGCTCAAGGAGCTTGGCTACAAAAATGTTTTCGTCAAGGCCGGCGACGGCTTCTTCGGCTGGCCAGAATATGCGCCTTTCGATGCCATCATCGGCACCGCTGCTGCCGAGCGAATTCCTGAACCCTTGATTGAGCAGTTAAAGCCGGACGGCAGAATGATTATACCCTATGAAGATTCATTGGGTTTTCAGTATCTCGTCCTTATTACCAAAGATGAGAAAGGCGAGCTCCAGAAGAAGAACGTAATGCCCGTCCGCTTCGTACCGATGACCGGCGAAGTACAAAAATAGCAGAGATGAAAAAGTATCGAGGCCGATTTTTGCCAGGCATCAAACGAGTTATTCTGTGGCCAATAAGCTACAAACGGTCGTATTTTGAGCCGAGCTGAAAACTGTCGACCCGGATGGACTGGCTGGTTAAATCCAACTGAATGCCTAGCGAATAGGGTCTTGTCTCAACTGTTATAAATAAGGACATTATTATTTTTGTACGTCCATGTTGTGGTTTTGAGCCATATCGAGGGCTTTTGGTGAAGTGGGCCGCAAGAAGTGCCGCATGTAAATCATCGCCGTCTTTTTTGTCGAGCAGGCGCCGAACAACATAGGTCATACTGTTCAAGACATCTTCGCGTCCTAAAGTGGTAGTGTCTTTACCGCTTTCGGCTACGAGCTTTGCACCGCCACACAACTTTGTAAGTATCGGCCTTATAATGCTGTCGAGGTCTCTCGCAGACTCGGATGATGGAGCCTGGTCAGTTACCTTAAAGAAGCGGGGATTGTCTGATATGTGCTGGATTGTATTTGCTGCTGGTGATGCCTTTTCAGAACCCGCTCCGGTTTGCTGCTCGTCGCTTGCCGGCGTTGTACCTGGCTTTTTCTTAGAGCATCCACCTGCAACCAGAATGGCCGGAATATAAATAGAGCAAAATAACAACAAAGCAGCTTTTCCTGTATCTATCATTTTTTATAAACCTTTCAATATCCAGGCTCTCTATTCGACCTGAACTTTTTTCGAGACGCTGTTATTGCTGGATTTCGACTCTGTAAAGCCCTTTGGTTTTGTAAGTTTGATTTTGAAAGTATATTTTCCGGCCTTGGCGGGTGTGTATTTAAACGTTACCTTATTAGTCTGTTGTGCTTTCAATGAGACAGACTCAGTCTGGACTCTCTTGCCCGCGACATACAAAGTAACACCTATGTTATTTACCAGGCCGTCGCTGTCATTTTTCACATTTGCTTCGACCGTCATCTCTTTTTTCACAGTTGGTCTTTTGCTTATTGTCAGGTCGGAAACGACCAGGTCGCCTCTTTCGGCCTGTAAACTTTCCGAATCCCGTGACGGTCCGGTATTATCCTGAGATGGTCCTAAATCCGCGGCACCGGGGAGTTGGATATCGCCCGGCCCGGCATCTCTTGAAATTTTGAAAGAAACCTTCTTGCTGACAGTATTATTTTTCGAATCGACCACTTTAAACTCAGCTTCATATTCGCCTTTCCTTAAATACGGATATCCCTGGTCTTTATCGACCTGCCCGGTTCCAGTCACATTTCCGCCGTCGCCGAAATTAAGGGTCCACGTTTTAACAGGATACGAGCCCTGTGTTGCAGTTATATGGAATATCTGGTTGTTGCCGGACTTTTTAGATGTGTCTCTTTTCAAAACAACCTGCATCGGTTTGTATGTTACATTCAGCTTGCTCGTAACAGGTGCGGAAGTCAGGGTGGCACCGCTGACTTTGCAGGAAACAGTGGCGGTAACGGTGAAGGCACCTTCATTTTCATATTGATGAGAAGCCTTGAAGATTCTTTTGCCTCCTTCTTCAGCGGCCGATTTTATCTTCGATTTCTCACCATTGCCCCAGTCAATATCGCAGGTGAATTGCCCCTGCACCTTGTTGGAATTTGTGACCTCGATAGCAGCATCGCAGTCCTGGCCCAGATTGCATTTTTTGGTGATACTTTTGAATTTTATTTCAGGCACTTCAACGGACAAGACATCAAACTTTTTATCTGTAGTCGTATGGTTGTTTTCATCCCATGCCTGTAAAAAGACCGTGTATTTGCCGGAACTGCTGATACTAAAGTCATGTGAAAACTGAACGTTTTGAGTATTATAGGTTTTCTGTTTCTTTAGAATACTTTTCTTATCCTTGTCTTCAACTACCAGCACAACTTCTTTAACATTTGTATCCGGGTCGGTCACCTGAGCAACAACCTGAATTTGCTGGTTTAAAGCCGGCTTTGCCGGCGTAATTACAAAACTATTTATGACGGGCGGGCTCGATTGAGTCTTGAAGGTTATCGTTGCGGGCATAGCCAAAGTCGATGGACCACTCGACGGCTTGGCGAGTATACTTGCCTGGTAAGTCGTATTGGCGGACAAATTTTGCACTTTGTAACTGAGCGTATTTGCGTTGGAAATATCAACCGGAGCTAAATTTCCAATTGTCAGGACATATTTGCCGAACTTCCCATAAACTTCATTAGCAGGATACGGATATTTGTTCCATCTCAGCACCGCTGAATTAGCAGTAACAGAACCGGCTTTCAAGCCCCAAAGACTTTCTCCAAACAAGGTGAAGTCCATAAAATCGGTTGAGGATTCATTGCCGAAACTGTCTTTTGATTCGACTTTAATTTTATATAAGCCGGGCTTTGTAGTTGAACTCGAAATATTACCAGCACAACCAGAGGCCCAGTTGGTATTTTTTGTCTGGCCTTGCGGCGTCTTGTACACAAGCCGGCTGGTTGACCCCTCTCTCTGGTCTAACGTAAATACCGCGTACATCGCTCCTCCGGCCGTCTGATAGATATTAACATTTGTTATCACAGGTCCCTGGGTATCCTGCAGGCAATTTATTTCCAGGTTTCGCTGTGCGCCACCGATGATGGATATACTTGTGGTCGTTGGGACAATATTCGTAGAAGCAAGAGGTTGAACTGCAACGGTTAGATTGTGGCGATTAGCGTTATTATCGTTAAAGTTATACGTAAATGTAGCCTTGCCCTGGGAATTAGTGGTAAGAGTCCCTCTTTGAGCACTGCCTTCTTTGATTACCATGGCAGCGTTCCTTATTGCACTGCCGCTTTGAGTTTTCACGACAAAATTTATGGTTGCCAGTGCATTTTCTAAAATACAGTTTTCCACAGAGAATAGAATTGGCAAACCGTAGTGCCTAACCTGCCCCGGGACTGTTTTAGTAACAAAGTTTGTTTTGCTTATCTCGACCTGAACCCCACCGGTAAAATTAAAGCCGTCAAAGGTATAATGGCCGGCAGCATCGGTTGTAGTTTGATATTGAGATTTGCCTACAATTTTAACAGCCGCTCCGCTTAGGGGATTGCCCTGGCTGTCTAATACGTATCCGCCGGGCGATGGTTTACTCGTAAGATTCAAAACCACGCTGTTAAGCTCTCCCTGAGCTGAACTGGATACGTTCAGACGAGACGATGTGTTATTATAGTAGAGATGGTTCGTAACGTAAAAAATATGTTCTTTACCCTTTTCTAATGTCACCAGTGGCGTGGTTCCAGTCTGGTCGGTAATAACTACATTGCGGTAAGAGGAGTCTCCGATTTTGGAAATAACAACAGGAATCTCCCGCACAGATGCCCCCTGAAATTTCGCCTTTACCTTCACAGAAGGCGGCTCAGGTACAGCTTGTGTAGTAATTTGACCAAGTTTGCCAAGAGCATCCACGGGGTTTTTGGGCCAATCGGTGTCCTCATCAAATCTCCAGGACCTCAGATTATAGTAGTAGATTGTGCCTGGCTCTAAATCTACTACCCTGATGGTATGTGCTGTTTCAAGTTTTCTTTGCCCTCCCTGGGTAATCCATCCCTGAGTCACAGTGCCATCTTCTTTCTTTACGCAGCCAAAATAGTTAGCTGACAAATCAGGTGAAGGTGAAATGAGCACTTCGGTAGAGCTGAGCGAATTTGTAGTCCAGGAAAAATCAATGTAATTCGTACCTGCCTGAGCGTGGGGGTTTGTGAGGTAAAACCTATCATATAGATTCGTTGCAGCGATGTCAGATCTTTCAGTACGTTGCTCACATCTATCTTTTGTAGTGGCTGAGAGTTCCTGCACAGGGGTCATCTGGCCATCACTACAGAGGCATTGCAATTCAAATCTATACGTTTTGCTCTTGGTAAGCCCGGTTACTATTACATTGTGCGCATTTTTGAAGCGGCTCTCTGTAACGGTTTTGACAAGTGTATTGCCCTCGTATGCTTTTACTGTGCCTTTTACCGGCATAGTCGGGCTGGCCCAATTTACACTTGCAGAGACGCAGCCGGGATGGACGTGCAAGCTTTGAATAAGGTCATCCGATGGAGTCAGAGGTATTTCGAGCTTAAAGTCATTTTCGGTGAAATCTTTTCCTGCCTGGACGTAAGAAACAACCTTTTCAACATTCTCCAGGTCAACTGTAGCTAATGATATTCCTGCCTGAGCAGTCAATCCCTGCCTTAATTTGAATTCATAGGTTATTTTGTCGACAATTAACGTAAGTTTGTCGCCTTCTTGAACAAAAGGAGTAATATCTTTGAAATTGATGGTCTTTTCCTGTCCTGGACGGTCAAAATAAAGCACCCAATTGCCGCTGCCTTTGCCACCCGGGATAAAACATCTTGCATTAACGCGTAATTTTATTCCTTCTACGGAGAAATATGGGTCTCCCATTAAGGAAATGCTCGCAAGCTCTGCTAATTTGTCAACCGCATCTCCACAAAGGTCAGTAAGGAACTCGGCTGCGCCTGCTTCATCCAAACCTTTAGCAAACTGAATTGTTGTCAAAATGCCATCCATCCTGCTCGTCCCCAGCGTATTAC
This sequence comes from uncultured Pirellulales bacterium, assembly GCA_964461285.1. Taxonomy (GTDB): domain Bacteria; phylum Planctomycetota; class Phycisphaerae; order Sedimentisphaerales; family Anaerobacaceae; genus CAZBWE01. The sequence continues at coordinate 12,246 of CAYWUO010000024.1, read as the reverse complement.
TCAACCTGTTAAACAACTCTATGGTAAGGTCATTTTTGTTTGCTTCGACTACCCTTTTAAGGTCCACCGAAATCAATGTACGCTGGTCATGATATGACTTTGTAGCACCCAGAGGAAGCGCATCGGCCGAAGAAGTATTAACACCAATATTGTTTTTCGCACTGACTAATAGAGCAGGTATGTTCAGACCACCTGCCTCGGGGATAGGGAGGGAACCAAGGATGTCCCAAAAATCCCACGGAAGGTCCCACCAGGGTAGAATGTCTGGCACTCCGGTTATTCCGAAGAAACCAATCTGCAATTTATTGGGCAAGCTTATCCCAAAAGCACTTTCAAACGTATTGTAACTTGCCGAAAGGAGCTGCGCTTTAATTTTTATAGGCAAGTCATGGCCGGATTCAGCGTTAGCGGGGTCATACTTAAAGGTAAGTTTAACCGGACACTTCGCACCGATGGTGCCGCTGGAAAATCGAAAGCCAAAGGACAACCGCGAAATTTCCTGGGTTCCTAATGGCAGCCAGGGTGACCAGTGTGTTTCGGGAATAGGCTTGCCCTGGAAGCTCCATTCGATAGGTGGAAATTCATGAGGGACCGTTGTTTGGGCAGAGAAAGCAACCCCTCCACCTATCATTACAAAGATTGATGTAACGAATGCGAGATAAAATATTTTCTTAAACATTCTGAGCTTCCTTTATACCTGAAGATTGTTCGGTTAGTTTTACAGACTGTGATATCACAAATATGGTGACATAGGCCACTAATGTTAACAAGTACGAATTAGTCATTTTTCCTTGGGGGTATTTTTTTCAAGGATGTTTATAAGCAAATTTTCAAGTGAGGGTGTCTCAGTTGGTGCAGTTTCGGGAGGGGCGCCCTCTTTGAGCTTGTCATCCTTTTCAGAATCACTGAGTGTGTCCCAGACGAGTGCACAGGCAGGTGAGGAAAAGCCGATTTTTTTGCCTTTGTACATTCGTGTATGGCTTTGCGGGAGATTCGGGTCAACGGGCTTGCCGGTGATTGGACAGATGGAGTTGGAAACCGGCGTCTGGCTCATATATTTGCCCATAGACTTCTTCACTGCTGTTAAAAGCGTTTTTGCTTTTTCCAGCTCAGCTTTGGCTGTTACAGTGTCACCTGAATCAATAGCTCCGGACGCAGTATCCAAAGACACCAGCGCTGCATTGACATACTGCATATTGGCCTGGCATATCTGATAACAAATATCATTGCCATCATTTGTTTCACTCACAACCTTATTGTTTGTCGATTCAACTATTTGCTGCTGAACAGAGTCCATCACACCTTCTGTTTGCAGTGCATTTACGCCTTGTTGGATGATTGACGGCTGTTCCACAGCATAGATTACGGTTGCTGCCATAATGCTGATTGCAGCAATGGCACTCAAACCAGCCGCAAGCCAACTTGATATTTTTCTGTTCCTGCTCATTTCGCCGCTCCTTGTCTGAACTGTTACGTTTGCACAATACCTGCCGGTCGTTGTTGCACCTTCAAAGATACTTCAATGAGTATATCAACTCTTCGGCCAGTAAACAAGTATGAATTTGTAAATAAACTGTGCCTTGGTGCCCGTCGTGTTTGGCTGCAACCATTTCTAAAAGACTACAGAAATGAAAAGGATTTCGGTTAGTTATTTTCTACCACCTGGCCTGTTTCGGCATTGACTTTGACGTTCCAATAGTCGGAAGCTGCCTTTTTGTCTTCGAGTGTTTTTTTAAGATTTACCCTTTTCCCTATAATCCAGATAGTCACATCATCCAGCGACTTATCTGGTTTTAGCTCGTAATCGTAATTTTCAAAGCCACCGGGGGTGTAACCTTTGTGTTTATTGGCGATTTTTTCGGCTTCCTTGGCACTGATTTTCACTTTCTTCGGGTCAAAAGCACTGCCATAGAACGGGAATGGGTCATCCCTGATGATAATGCCGCCGGATTTTGACTTTTCGGACATAGTGATTATTTTTTTGCTGCCTTTGTAGATAGTGTAGTTATCACTTCTTTTAATTCGCGTCAGACGGGGCTCTTTGATTTCTTCACATTTTATAATGTCCGCTTCCCAGCTTGCGGCAAGGCCTCCGTGCCGGTCAAAACGAATGACATTTCCGGCTTTAACAGATGACACATAAAACTTATCGCCCGCCCACTTTTTGCCTTCTTGTTTAACTTTTGCCCAGAAATCGTCGAATGGGATGCCTTCGTATTTGGCACGCCTGGTATTCGTTTTCTTCAGGATTTTCTTTACCTCTTCCAGAGATTTTTTTTCGGAAGGCGAAAGCTTTTTCTCAATCTCGGCAAATTCATCATCGATGTCGGCCCCTTTTTTCTTCGAGCAGCCCGGCAAAGCTAATACTAAAAAGGAGCAGAGAACCAGTGCCATTGTTTTGTAATACTCTTTTTTCATTTTACATAAACCTTTTAACGTTATCTTTTACCTTCCTGTTTTACCTGTATATTTTTGGAAACGGAATTGTTTTTCGTATTTTTATCTTCATCATATTTTAGTGTTGCTGTGATTTTCTGAGCACCTGGTTTGCCGGGTGTCCAGTAGAAAGTGGTCTTTTTCTCTTTCTGCGCAGTGATTGAAACTTTCTTTTCGTCTTTGTGTTCTTTTCCTATCTGAAGTATTAAGGAGCAGTTTCTCACGTTGGTCGCAGAATTGTTTTTCGCAATTACCTTTATTGCCGTTCTTTTTCCGACAAGAATCTCATCCGGCAGGTTAATCTCCGTCAGCTCAACATCCACCGGCTCAGGTTCCTTTACGTCAACGGATTCGGTAAGCTTCCTGGCGCTGATATTTGCCTGCGGCTCACTTTGCAGATAAGCAGAGAGCTTCTGTTTGCCTGCCTTTTGCGGTGTCCAGTTAAAAGTGTAATTTCTGCTCTTGTTGGCAGAAAGCGTAATTGCCTTGTCATCTTTGAAGCCGTCTTCGCCCTCAAGACAGATTTTGCATTTTCTTACATATTCTGAGGAAGTGTTCTCAGCCTGTACCTGTATCTTTGTCCTCTGGCCTACAACGATTTCTTCAGGAAGCTCAAGAAAGGCCAGCTTTACAACAATATCTTCCTGTGGTTTGACCTGCTCCTGTGGTTCTTCTGTGTGAATCGGTTCCTCATCGGCCTTTTTCGGCTCTGCCTGCTTCTCTTCTGACGGCGGTTGCGACTGACCTTTCTCCTGTATGACTATTTTTTTGGAAATGGAGTTGTTTCCCGGATTTGTATCCTCTTTGAACATCGCAATTGCAGCGATTTCCTGAGTACCTGCTCTGCGGGGCGTCCAGCTAAAGGTGGCCTTTTGCTCTTGTTGCGCTTTGATAGAAACCGTCTTTTCGTCCTGGTATTCCTCTCCGATTTTAATTGATATAACGCAGCCTTTTATATCAACGGCGGAATTGTTTTTGGCGACCACGCTGATTGTCGTTCTTTTTCCGACAAGAATCTCATCCGGCAGGTTAAGCTCTTTCAACTCGACATCCGGCCCGGCTCGCTCCATTTCTTCTATTTCACGTGGTACTCCCTTGATGATGTTAATCTGCGCATTTAAGGTCTCAGAGTTTAGTTTGATATCATTGGAACTTATCTTTAACCTGTCTTTGATATATTTAATATCAGAAGCAGAAACTATAGGCGTGGTTATGTAAGCAGAGATATCGTATTGTCCTATTTTATTGTATTTGTGAGTGACTGTAAACTTACCATTGTTCTGATTCAGCGCCTGCAGGTCGATATCCTGCTGTTCCACTGAGCCATCGCCCCAGTCTATATTGTAAACCGCGTTTTGAAGTGAAGTTCCGTTGAGTATCGTAAGCTCACAGCTGGTATCGTATGACGCATACCATTTTAATGGAACCTGAAGCTTGCTTAGTTCCGGTGCATCAAGGTCAGAAACTACATAGTCCCTTTCCGCGGTAACAAGCTGGTTTTTGGTCTGTGTACTCGAAGATGTAAGTTTTAGTTTATAATTGCCGGAAGATACCGGTTTGTGGGTGAGTTCGATTGAATATTCTGTGGCATTAACTGTTTTATTGACGAGGTAATGGTTTTTATTCTCATCTTCTTTTTGGTTGTTTAGTTTGACCTTTCCTATGTTTGTATCGGGGTCGGTTAACTGAGCACTGATTGAGATTGACTGGTTTTTACCCAACACCTGGGGGGAGACGGTGAAAGATGTTATCTCAGCAGGCATAGACCAGGTTTGAAACTGCAGGGTCTTTTCAGCCAGGAAGGTACTTTTGTCAATGCCGTTGACCTGTAAATCGATAGTGTAACTGGTGCTCGGACTTAGGTTCGTTACTGTATATGTTCTTGTATGCCTGTTGGTGATTTTAGCGAGAGTTTGATTACCCATCTTTATCGTGTAATTTTTAAAGCCTGCATTGTCGGGATACATCCCCCAGCTCACAACGGCCGAGTTAGATGCGATACTCCCGATGGATGCGTCGAAGGCAACCTGATAGGAGAGGGTTTGGTAATCGGTCTCAGAGATGTTGCTATACTGGTCCCGTGCCTTGATTTTTACCTGGTATTCGCCCGGGGCACCAAATACGCTGAGAGTTCTCTGGCAGCTTGTCGAAAACGTGCCGGACCAGCTGGAAGTTTGGGATTGTCCGTCAGGCTTTATATACTCAAGGGCGGTTTGGCCCGACTCACTGAGATTGACGTTGTAATTCAGGTTTGAACCGGATTTGGTGAGTGAAACGATGTTGATAACCGGGCCTGTGGAATCGCTGTCGCAGATTATTTCCACATCCATCGTATCACCAGCCGGGACAGATACACTCTGCTGTGCAGGGAATATCTTTGCCGGAGATGGAATAGCAAGAATCGTAAGATTGTGCGTGTTGTTGTCATCATAATTCGTTACATAGACGTTTTTGCCCTGCGAATTCGTGATACGATTTGATAGTACGGTATTTCCCTGTTTGATTTGAATCGGTGTACTGCTAAGTGGGTCTCCGAATTTGTCTTTTACAGTCACATTGAGTATTGTGGTTGAGCGTTCCAGTACACAAGTATCAGCAGAAAACAGACCGCAGCTATTTACATTGGCTGTGGTAGTGGCAGTTTTGAAATCAGTTTTTGAGACCTGAACGTTATAATTGCCCGCATTAAGACCATCAAAGTAATACGAGCCGTCACTTGCTGTTTGTGTTTGCTTGTTCTTTGAAGGGATTTTGACCGTTGCCTGTGAGACCGCATTGCCCTGGCTGTTATATACATAACCTTTGGGGTGTGGGTTTTTGGTCAGTGTTATCGTTTTGTTAATCAGCTGAGTCGCATTAGAGGGCACGTTCACCGAAATGTATGTACCTTTATAACACAGGTCTCCCCGCACACGGACAGTATAAGTTTTGCCCGGAATCGCTGCGATAGTGCCCGTATGGCCGTCCTGACCGGTAACTAATACAGACTGATGTACCCCGGATACCGAAGTTCGAGTTACTGTTACGGGCATACCTGCAACGGCGGCGTTGTTATAAAGCACCTTACATCGCAGAGTAGGTGTCGGCGGTGCAGGTTTTGTGTCAATAGAACCTGTGTAAGAAAGTCTTGTTAAGGGATTTTTTGTCGGGTCGTCATCCACGAATGTCCAGGAAATAAGCTTGTAATAATATGTCGTGCCCGGGTCAAGACCTGAAGCGGTTAAGGAGTGGCTTGTTGTTATTTCTCTTTCGACACTACTACCAGAAGATATATACCCTTCCACCACCTCATCGTTGCTTTTCTTGAAATAACCTGTAAAGTTATCACCAACGTCCGGCGCAATACCGAGAAATACCTCAGTCGATGCAGCCGGCTGAGTGTCCCAGTCGAATGTTATCGAGTTCTTCGTCGACGTTACACTCTGATTATGGAGTTTGCGGACCTGTCCTTCATAAGTTACATATGTTATGTCTTCCGGATAGGAACACTCTGTTTTTGTCGTTGCGTAAATACCAGGTACTGTATAAATCTTTCCCATCTTGTCCACACAGGTAAGGTCAAATCTGTATGTCTGGCCCTTCTGAAGGTTGGCGAAGGGCAGACTGTGGGAAATTTTAAATGACGACTCCGTTTTTTGGGCGATTTTAGTGCTGCCTTTGTAAACCTTGACCGTGCCTTTCATAGGGATACTCGGGCTTGCCCATCGGGCGGTCGCCGAAATACAACCCTCTATTATATGGTAATTGAGTAACGCCTCATCAGAAGGCTGCAAGGGGATTTCGAATTTTGAGGCACTTTCAGGCAGGTCCTTCGATACCTGCGTCAAGTCAACCAGCTTGGTCTGGTCGATTAAAAACACATCTCCTACAACAGGCGCGCCAAGACCGAACTGCAAAGTCTGGTGCATCGTGAAGCCATACGTGATTTTGTCGACTATAACATAAAGTTTGTCCTGCTCTGTGGCAAATGCCGGTATTGGTATTTGTATCTGCTTAACATCGTCGGCAGAGTTGAATTCGAGAGGATACGTTCCGCTTATCTTGCCTGGGACGTAAAACCGCAAATGAAGGATAAGCTTGTCGCCTTTTAGTTTATAATAAGGGTCTCCTTCTATCGTAAAAGTGAGCTGGCCGGCTATTTTATTTACACCTTTTCCGATTTTTTCTTTGATTTTCGCATCGGTCATAAAAGTTTGTAAAGTTGACTTGGCAGAATTCGGGATGGCGTTGAATATTTTATCGATTAAGTTATTTCTGACGGCGTCAACCGAAAGAGCCGCGTCGGTAAGGTCTATAAGACTTCGCTGGTCGTGATATTCTACGGCGGTCTCACCCAGGGGCACGGCTGTCGGGGTATCGTCTTTGCCCGAATACATATTAACACCAATCTGGTCTTTGGCCTGAGCCAGATATGAACCGGCCTTGGGAATAAAACTCAGCAGGTCCCACAAGTCATAATTTATATCCTTCCAGGGCAGTATATCAGGTACACCTTCAACGCCGACGAATCCTACTTGCAATTTATTAGGCAGGTAAAGACCAAACGCGCTTTCAAAGGCCTTGCCGGATTCCGGCTCGTCCGGCTTGGCGTTTATGTTCAAAGTCAGTATTTTGCCTCCCTTGGCCTGTTGAGGGTCGTAACTGAAATTGACTTCTGTCGGACACTTAAGAGCTATCGTGCCGGCGGAAAATCGTACACCGAACTTGAATCTGACGACCATCGATGGCGCGGGCAGCCACGGCGACCAGTGTGTTGATGGGTTAGGTTTGCCCTGGTATTGCCATTGCGGGCCATCAAGAGATTTTGTGATTGTTTCTGCCGAGGCCGGTGAGGTTGAGAATAAAAGCAAGACGATTGGCAAACAAGCGATAATTTTCTTTAACATGGTGTGTCTCCTTACATCATATGATATCTTAAAGGATTAAAAATTTTAAAAAAACAAACTTGGATTGTAATCAATAAAATCCCCTTCGGCAATATGAAAAACCCAAAAATTTTTGTCTATTAACATAATTATCGGAAGGTAAGGTAAATACAACTCTCCCGCATACCTAAGGAATTGCCGACGATAAGTATGCTGTTTCTGTTATGAATTATTTGCTTGAACTGTAACCTGTTGTCAGGACCCGACGATTAAATGTTTTCAATGATTATTGCCGGCATTCAGTGTCGGGGTCACGATTGCATATGAGCCATTCTGTTACAAAATGTGCGAAATCGAGGAAGTCAACATAGGTGTCGCCATTAAGGTCTGCCGACGGAGACTGAGCTGCCCAGGCATTGGCGAAGACCGCATAATCGAAGAAATCGACCTGACAGTTACTATCAAGGTCGGAATACAATTCAATAATGCAATCATATATTAAAGTAGTGGCCAAAAGCGGGTCGGAGTAAGCGGTTTCATTTTGATTGATACTCTTGTCACGTGCCTTGACTTGGTAAGTGTAGCTGGTGTCATTTGTCAGGCCGGTATCGGTGTATGTCGGGCTGTCCTGCCAGTCGGAGTCGTGACCGCCGGGGGTTATGCAATCGAAATAGTACTCAACTCCGCTTTCATCATAGGCGGTTGAGGCTGTCATTGTTATCTCGCTGGATGAGACGGCATTCGGGGCATTGTGCCAGCTCATCGGGTTCGGTATTGGCGGAGTCTGGTCTTCTATGACGGGTGTAATAATAACATAGCAGATACGTGTGGCTTTTTCGGCAGCGGTGCCCTGGTCGATAGTTAATTTGCCATCGGAAACCTGTATAGTCTTTGTGAGTGTGCTGAATTGATTGATGTTCATGTAAAGGGCGTTCCAGTAATTCACACCTTCAACGTTAATTGTGCAGGTCGAATCATAGAGTGGGTCGCCGGTGGTGACTTCTACATCATATTCTCCGTTGGGAACTTCTATTTCCCATACGCCGCCTGAGCGGAAATGTATGAGCGTATCAAATCGCTGGTCCGGATGAGCACCGCGTTCTCTTGCATGTTCGGAGTGGTCGACATTCCAGCCATAGTAGAGAGCGCTTCCGCGGTCGCCATATGCATAGCCGTAGTCGGGATTATAGCCGATGGGGATATTTGAGCCATCGGGCTGGAAGTTTATAAATATCTGTGAAGTTGAGATGCCTGTAGTGGCCGATGCAGGAGCGGATGGGATTGTCTGGTTATAGCCGGGACTGAGGTCTCGTGCAGTTATCGTATATGTGTAGGTTGTGCTGGGGGCAAGGCCGGTATCTATGTATAAGGGGCTATCTTGCCAGCCTGAATCGTGATTTGGGTCAGTAGTGTTTTCGAAGTAATACTCAACTCCGCTGTCATCTGTGGCGGTTGTAGCCGTCATAATAATAGTGCTCGCGTTAACCATCTCCGGAGGCGAAGCCCAGGTCATTGGGTCTGGCCTTGGAGCGGTGCTGTCAGGGTTGGTAGTTGCGGACTCTGATGCAGAAGGAACGGTTTCATTCTTCCAGAAACTTTTATCTCTTGCGATTACAGTGTAGGTATAGGTTGTGTCCGGCAATAGATTGGCGTCTGTGTAAATTGTGCTGTCCTGCCAGCCGGAGTCATGGGTTGGGTCGGTAATATTATCGAAGTAATATTCGACTCCACTGCTATCACTGGCTGTTGCTGCTGTCATTGTAATAGCGTCATCGCTTATAGCTGCTGGAGACACAGCCCAGGTTAAAAGGTCTGGTGTCGGAGGCGTTAGGTCTGAAGGTGTGCTGGTTGTGGTTGCCGATGCGGAATCAGACGGAGCTGTTTCGTTGTAGTTATCACTGAGGTCTCTGGCTATTACGTTGTATGTGTAGGTAGTATTGAGGCTCAGGCCGGTGTCAATATATGTGGAACCGGCCTGCCAGCCTGAATTGTGGCTGCCGTCATTGATAGTCTCATTTGTGAAGAAATACTCGACGCCGCTTATATCGCCTGCGGTTGTGGCGGTCATAGTGATAGCATTACCATCAATAACAGCGGGCACAGAGACCCAGGTCATCGGGTCTGGTGCAGGCGGGTCGTTGTCGTTGAACGGGAACAGTCCTGCTCCTCTTGATACGATGGCCGGGATGTCGGCGGCCGGATCCAGAGTGTACGGATAATAATCGCAGGGCTCAGGTACTGTGCCGCGGGTCTCGGGTGAGTATGAACAGTTAACGAAGATATTATTTCTTTCGACAAGGTCGCCATCCCATGATGAACCGTAACCTACACGGGTTGGATATTTTACGCTCTGGAAATAACAGCTTTCGACCAGTACTTCTGCGTCACAGGTGGAAGCGATACCATAGTTGTTTCCGGTGTAATAATTGTTAAAAACATGTGTCAGGTAAGAGAATCGAACGCGGGGGTTACGGGCGTCTGTGCTCTTAAACCAATTGTGGTGATAGGTTACCTTAAGATGGCCGATGTCTTCGTCGGCGTTATCGTCGGAATGGCCAAGCAAACAGGTATGGTCATGATCCGAGAAACGACACCATGAGACCGTGATGTAATCGCAGCCATGTGTAATGTCTACAAGACCGTCATAGCAGTCGGAGAATCTGCAATGGTCTATCCAGACATGATGTGAGTCGTATTCAACAGAAATTCCATCGTAGCCGCTCTCTTTAATAATGAGATTTCTTATAATAACGTTGTGGGAGCGTTTGATTTTGAATCCACCGATGATTGTCGGATTGAGTCCGGTGCCGATTATGCTTTTGTTGGGGGTGACCTGCTTTTGTGGCATGGTGATGGTGCCTTGGATCAGAATTATGTATGGTTCGGTCCTGCCGATATAATATTCCAGTTGTTCGGCTGTTGTAACAGTAACGGTGGCCCCACCTGCACCGCCGGTAGTGCCGTCGAGACCGAGGTCGTTGTATGTTGCCCAACCGACCGGCCATGGATCGACCGCCAGAGCCATGCTGCCCTGAAGTATGACAAATATAAATATGACAAAGATTGAGTGTTTTCTATGGGAAAACATTATTGTCCCTTTTCATCATAAATATACGTTACTGCCGGCGTTTTATGTGCTTAACTCTTTTATTGTCACGTTAGTTGATAGCACTATGTTAAGGATAAGTAAGATGCGAGCAGCTTCTTGTGTATCAACCATCCTCCATTCCCCTTTTTGTAATAGAAGGGATAATTTTTTACTTCATACATCGTTCGTATTACATAAATTCACTCTTAGTATTTTAAATAAATTGAGGTTAGCTGTCAAGGAAAATAAGGGCTTGCCTTCACCTTAAGGAACATTTTAAGGGACTTTTCTCTTCTTCAGTGTGCGTAGCCAGTTCACGGGCGCCCGGTCGTCGGTCAGCACACAGTAAGGAAAAATAATTAAATTCGGCGAGCAAATTGTTTATAACGTTATTAAATCTTCCTTTTATTAAAGGATTGTATGAAGAAAATCCGTCTCGATGGGGCGCAAAAATAACAGGCATCTGAAAAGGCTGCGCTACGCAGATTTGAGTTGGTATCAGCCCAATGCAGGATGGATTCAACTCCACACCGAAATAAACAAAAGTTCATTTACAAATCTGCAGCAAGGCCAATTCGCAAAATGACGGATATTTTACGCAAAATAACGACTGTTTTGGCTTGGAATTGGGTATGATATAGAAGACCGGTCCAAAGGCAAAGGACCTGAACATTTTGAAAAAGAGAAGCAGATTTTGTACCTTTCCCGGGGTGAATAATGAAATTTTACATTAGGCGAAAAAGCATTATCGTGGATAAACGAAGGGGATTTACTCTGGTAGAGCTTTTGGTGGTCATTGCTATAATTGCCATTTTAATGAGTATACTAATGCCGGTATTAGCAGCGGTCAAAGAACAAGCAAGGCAGCAGTCTTGTGCATCGCGTATCCGTCAGCACTTATTTGCCTTTCACATGTACGCAGATGAAAATAATACAAAGCTGCCATTGCCTTCCACTGCCGGATCGTGGCTTCAGGACGTCGCAGTTAATACGGTACATTTCATGCTAAAGACCGGTCTGAAGCGGGAGTTGTTCTACTGTCCGTCGAACGCTAACCACCAGAAATACAATGACCTATTCTGGATGTTCAACAATAAGACCTGGAATGGCAAACG
>CAYWUO010000024.1:0-732 GCA_964461285.1 uncultured Pirellulales bacterium | reverse complement strand
TTTGTTGTATCCGGATATTGCTACATATTGGAAACTGATCCCACACAATCGCCACGGACGCCGATTACTCCCTACAAAAAAGATGGCATGCCGAAGAGATGGTTAAAGACAATCCAGGAAAGCCATCCGGCTTCGAGGGAATTAATCATTGATTCAATCATGGGCAAGCCAATGGGCAGCTCATACAAGTATGGACACAACTTTGCCGAGATTGACGGGGGCATCTTTCATAGTGGAACTGGCGTGTACGACCAAACAAGTCATTTGAGAAAAGGAATCTACCCCATCGGAGGAAACATCGGCTTTTTAGATGGCCACTCGGAGTGGAGGATGTTTGACCCGGATTTGGAAGATGGTTATAAAGCAATACCCCGCTATGGGACTGGTCCAGGTTTTTTCTGGTAGGACAAATTTATTCATATAGAATCCCACATCCTTACCATGAGCAACTTTTCGATGTATGCACTGGTCAAAATAACACATAGCAATACTGCAACCGCACTAATCACCTAAGAAGTCGGGCCAGGCCGGACGGCGGCAATGTTCTCTTTCTTGATGGTCATTCAGAATGGCGTCCATATTCGAAGATGCAAATTAGGGTAAGCACCAGTCCTCTTTATTACTGGTAATGCAAGTTTGGCCTTTCCTTTACTATCGATTACTAAATAAGCTCCTGCTTTAAGGGACTTTTCTCTTCTTCAGTGTGCGTAGCCAGTTCACGGGCGCCCGGTC
>CAYWUO010000023.1:0-17478 GCA_964461285.1 uncultured Pirellulales bacterium | reverse complement strand
AAAAAGCAGCAATTTGAACTTCTGAAACCTCGCCTTCGAAAACAATATCCAGCAGTTCTTTCGCCTGTTCGAATGTCAAGTCGCTGCCATCCATAATGATTTCGAGATATCGTGTTATTGCCGCCATACTCAATCCTTCTTTTTTCGTTCTTTTGCGATTGACAAGATATTTTCGATTATCTTTCCACCTGCAGGAGTCAAAATGCTTTCAGGATGAAACTGCACACCGAATATAGGAAGCTCTTTGTGCTCGATACCCATAGTAATGCCTTCGAATTCAGCGGTTTTCTCCAGGCAGTCAGGAAGCTCCTGCGTATAGCAACATAGACTGTGATAGCGTCCGGCCTGCAGCGGATTTTCAACGCCGGCAAATAAGCCTTTTTCATTATGCGTTATCCTCGAGGGCTTGCCGTGCATCGGCATGGGGGCATGGCTGATTTTACCGCCAAAATACTGTGATATTACCTGATGGCCAAGGCAAACACCGAATATGGGAAGTTTATCCTTGAAATAATCAACCGCAGAAAGAGAAACTCCTGCCGTGTCGGGCGTTCCCGGCCCGGGTGAAATTACTAATAAATCCGGCTTAAATTCATCAGCTACCCGCTTAAGCTCTCCGAGTTCGGTATCTGCCCGGTAAACCTTTGCATCGCAACTGCGCTTACAGAAATCGTCCACCAGATTGTATGTGAACGAATCGAAGTTATCGATAAACAAAACTTTTCTACTTTTGTCTTTCATCTTATCTGCCCCGAATCGCACGTAAGCAGGAGCCGGCTTTGTGTTCGGTCTCCTCAAATTCAGTCTTCGGAACACTATCGTGCACAATACCGGCACCGACACGGATATAAGCTAAATGGTCCCTGACCTGCAGGCTCCTTATAGTAATACAACTGTCGAACTGGCCGTCCACGGTCAGATAGCAAACAGCCCCGCCATAATAGCCGCGTTTGGTCCTTTCAAACTGACGGATTATTTTCATTGCCTCAATCTTCGGCGCCCCTGTAAGCGTTCCCATATTCATCGTGGCCAGATATGCACTTAGAGCATCGAGATTTTGTGCAAGCGTTCCTTTTACATTGCTGACTAAATGCTGGACCGATTCGTATTTCTCGGCTATCAGCAGCTCTGTAACGACCCTGCTGCCGGGCTCGGCCACACGGGCTATATCATTTCTTGCCAAATCAACCAGCATCATATGCTCGGCTAACTCTTTTCGGTCGAGCTTCAGCTCCGCCTCATATCTGAAATCGGTATCTTCATCGATTTGCCCGCCGATTCGGCCTCTGGGCTTTGTGCCGGCTATCGGCCTTATCTCCACACTGCGAGGCTCGGCTCCACTTACCCTCAGATTCAGCTCCGGGCTGGAACCCATAAGTATCGTATCGGGAGTGTTTATATAAAACATATACGGCGAAGGATTCAACACTCTCAGGCGTTTGTAAACATCCAGCGGCTCATCAGGACAGGGTTCAATTTTGGTTCTGCTCAAGACCACCTGAAAGATATCGCCGTCGATAATATGCTGCTTGGCACGTTTGACCATATCTTCATATTCGCCCTGGCTGGTATCGGTAGATGGCTCCGGTAACCGGCCGGTAAAGGGCTTGCCTTTCGGAATCTGGAGTTTTGCAAGATTAAAGTAATAATCGAAGCACTGCTGCACATCAGTTACTATAGCATCGCGGTCGCCATCGGTTATGATGCAATTAACAATCACGTAACTTTTATCTGCCTGATGGTCCACCAGGAAGATATTATCAGCAAAGTAAAGCTCGTAATCGGGATTGCCGAGCTGGTCAACTTCATTGGAGGGGAGTTTCTCGAACTGGTCTATGAAATCGTAGCTTAAAGCTCCCAACAGGCCGCAGGTTACTCGGAATGGTTTGCTTGCCAGCTTAAAGGCAAACGCAACGGCCCGCAAGACATCCATTTGATTCGTGCTTTGCAGGCGGGTCTGCTCATCAACAATTTTTTCGCTTTTTTTAATTCGGCCGGTAATCCCCTCCTGAGCAAATTCAACCGATTCACAAAAACCAAACCTTTCCTTCTGAGCGGATAAGTAATCTATTATGCGTCTGCCGGTATTACTTAAGGCCTTGATAGTAAATTCATTGCCGGTGCCGGTGAGGTAAAGAGCAGGCCTTGCCGTGCCGAAGCTCAACGCATTTTCCGACAAATAGTCGCTTGCCTCGAGTAAGCAGCAATTCTTGGCCCTGCCATAATCACTCATTTTGGCAAAGAAATCGACCGGCTCAGCCAGAGCCATCTCTTTGACGATTGGTACGATTTGACCTGGCTTTGCATCGGCTATTATTTGTCTATAATCATCCATATCTCATATCTCGTTTTGCCACCAAGGCACAAAGACACGAAGCATTAATTCAGCAATTGCGTTTTAATGCTCATTCATTGCAAGCGAAGCAATTTGCTACATTACATCTCCTTAGTGCCTTAGTGTCTTCCTGGCTTCCATAGTATTGTAATTTTTAGTCGCTAACAGTCGAAAATACAAATAAAAAAAACGCAACCGGTTTTTTCTACAGGCTGCGTTTTTCGCAAATCTAACAAATTGTGTACAGCAAACAACCGCCCACCTGCCGGAATTTATCCCGCAGGCCACCACCAATTAGCCCCGTTAGAAGCCGTATATTGCGTAAAAGAATGCAACAAAAGAATGTTTCTAACGGGGTTAGCAGTATTTTTACGGTTAATTTGCATTATCGTACTATTATATCACATCTTGCCCTTTTTGTCAATCCCTGATTTCGAAAAATACGTAAAAAATGCTTAGTTCCGGCTATTACGGCAAGCGTTTATCTTCAAGCCAGTAATCGGCGAATATAGCCAAATCCTTGAAATTAACCAGGGAATACAAGGTATGGGAGTGATTAATCCCATTTAGCAGACAAAGAAAAAGGGCTGGCAAAACCAGCCCTTAATTCCAACTTCATTCCTATGGACGCCAACTAACAGTCGCCGTCACATGGATACAATTCGGCCTCATTGAGCCAGTGTTCCGCCATGATGGCAAAATCTTTGAAGTTAATAATGCCATCCGGGTACAGGTCTAAGCTGCTGATTTCTTCATTCGGCCAATGCCACTTCCGCGGCGTGTATTTCCTATTTGTAGTCAGAACAAAAGCCATATCCCAGGATGTGCCTTCAGGATATTCAATCGGCTCGCCGTTTTCCCAGAAAGAACCAATTACGGGCGGCCATAAGCCATCATTAACATCTGTGATGCGAACTGCATCGTCTTTGCAGAAATGCGGCCGAGTCTTCCAGCCCCATGGATGCTCTGGTGTATTACCATCATAAATCGCCACTATACTCAGCCAGTATACTGTCCCGTTCGGCTCATTGCTTTCCTGAGAGAACCACTTATCCTGCGAGAGGAGCTGGTCGAACTTGAAGCAAGCATCGACAGCAGCTATTTTTCGCGGGTCTATATCGCAACCGGCATAGCTCCAAACATAGCTGTCACAGATGTTTTCCCAGACTAATTCGTTGGGATGGCTGAATGTATTCGGGTCATTCGGGTCGGGGTCAGGCACATCGGTCCAGATTCCTATGTGGAATGCACTTGGCATTTCATCCGGCGGTACCTGATTCGGCTCAGTCCATCCTTTGAACGAACCCCACCAGTGGATATCCTTAATCGGCCGGTCATCTAGACACACCCAATCGTCGGCCACAATTGGTATCGGCGGTCTGTTATATTCGGAAATCTCATCCCAGCCGTCGATACATCCCATATAATCTATCGCCGGCGGCTGAGACCATTTGATATCATCTTTGTAGGTGAGTCCCGGCTTGCATTTGCACTTGCCTGCGCTGCCTGCCTCATAGATTTCCCGAATCTCGTTCGCATCAAGCACACGATTGAACAATTCAATCTCATCCAGTATGCCACTGATGTACGAAGTCCCCCAGTTTGCATGCCTGCCGATCCATAGTGGTGCTGAATTCGTAAGAAACTCACTAATATAGGTCGGGTTAAAGCGGTTTCCAACTTCAATGCCATCCACATACCAGATACCCCCATCCGTCTCACTTCTATCTACCGTCACCGCAATAAAATGCCACTCGTTATCTGCAATAGTCACCCCAGAGTAGTAATTCATACAGGACCCGGTGGGACTACAGTAAGAGGAGCCTTCTCCATCTGCCAGTTGGAAGAATAGTACGCCGTCGAGGATGAAAACCGTATATCCTTGGGTTGATGCCCCAATGGTACGTTTGTCAACAATTGTTCTTATACCAGTGTTGACTGTATTGGGTTCCAGGTTGACCCACATGTCGACCGTTAAGTCACCTGTGCCAAAATTTAGCTCTGGGCTGTTGGGAACATCGACGTAATCACTACCGACGCTGAAGCTAAGCGCACCATCGACCATACCTGTTACCGGTGTAGGTGAATCAATCCATGTCCCATTATTGTTGTTGACCAGTTCCTCTGACGTATCGCCAACGGTCTCATCCAAAGGCCACCAGGCCACCATATTTGCCGGCGGCGGCACACAACAACACGTCGTAAAGCTCCAGACATCGCCTAGACAGATGTTTGGGTCATTGACGTCATCAATCCGCCAGTAGTAGGTCGTGCAAAGTTCCAGGATCCCCACATTTGCATCAGCAGCAATATCATAAGTTGTACGTGGACGAGTAGTTGGAAGGTCTTGCCTGACCAGAACACCGAGTGGATTGGTTCTATTGGCGTCGGTTACAGAAGCTTCATCGGTGCCGAAGTATACATCATGTGATGCTGCATAATCTCCTGGAGACCAGCTTAGAACCACATTGGTGTCCACACAATTGTGGTCCACACAACCCACATCATCAGGTGGAATCGGTTCGGTCGCTCTCTCATCGCAATAGCAGGTCAACCGCGCATTGTCGATGCAATAAGCTACCGGAAATGAGTAACCGCTATGACATAAAAAAATAGTAATGTCAACGTAAGCGTATTCATCACAGTCATCAGACCAAGAAATAATTATCTCTTTACACTCAGAGAGATCCCATACACAGTGGAATGTTCGGTCTCCCTGTGAAGGGTCCCAGCCCAAGGGCAAACTACCTGCTATACACCAGCCCTCCGCATCCGTGCCGACTATAAGGTAGACATACGGATCTGGTGAACCATCAGGTATCCAGTCGGAAGCTAATAGCGTTACGTCCATTTCGAACTTATCATAGCAACAGTTATCCAGAAACCATTGACACAAATTCACCTCTGGGTCTTTAAGCGGGAGATCTAGCATCCCTCCCTCGCCCTCATCTTCGACCACCCTGAGACCGTAGCTGTTCAGAGTAGCACAACAAGTTCTGCTGAAACTGAACGAATGGTCACCACTACTAAATTCTTCTGTCCAATTATCCATGCTCATCTCCCAGTCACCTATAACAACAGAACCATTTTCTCCGTAGCTAATGGACGCCAGACTTAGCACCAGAACCCAAGAGATTAAAAAAAAGCGTTTTAAAGTTTTCATTGTTTCTCTCCCTTAACAGTTTTAATTTCTTTTCACCTATCGGGAAGAAGCAATAAATGATGATGTTTTCTCTCCCAATACACAAATTTTACGGCAATCCGCTTATTCTCATAGGCAAGCTCTCCCTTCTTAATATGGCGCAAAACAAACTATCTGCGTCCAAAATGCTAAATTAACAACAGAAACAATCTCACTGCTGATACGGTAAAGGAAAACACAGGGAAAACAAGTAAAAATTGCTTAAAAAAAGAAATTTTTATGGCCTGTTGACACGGTATTCTGTTTCGCTTAGTATGCTCTGGCAGTAGTTTCTAATAAAATTCTGCTGCCGGGAAGGGTAAGTGTGAAAATTTTAGTTTGTATCCCTGCTCGTTACGGTTCAACCAGATTCAACGGTAAAGTTCTCGCCAAAGATACGGGCAAATTCCTCATCCAGCATACCTACGAGCGAGCCTGCCTTGCCAAATTAGCCGAGAAGGTAATTATAGCTGCCGACGATGAAAGGATAGCCGATGCCGCCAAATCATTCGGCGCCGAATGTATCCTGACATCAGTCGAGCACAAAAGCGGCACCGACCGCATAGCCGAAGCCGTGGCCGATATAGATGTTGATATTGTGGTGAACCTGCAGGCCGACGAGCCGGAAATAGAGGCGGAAAATATCGATTGTGTTGCCCGTCTTTTAATAGATAATCCCGATTATCCGATGGCCACACTTGCGACAGAAATGCAGAGCAAAGAGCAAATCGCCGACCCGAACATCGTAAAAGTAATTATTGACAGCGATAATAGAGCAGTTTCTTTCTCGCGTGCTTCCATTCCTTATAACATCGTAAAATCCGGTGAAGAAGCCCAGAAACATCTGAGGCATATTGGAATTTACGCTTATCGCAAAGAATTTTTGCAGAAATTTACCGCCCTGCCGCAGACGCCTCTGGAGAGAATCGAAAAGCTCGAACAGCTGCGGGCGATTGAAAATGGTATTGCAATAATAGTCGGCATAGTCAAACACGCAACCGAAGGAATCGATACGCCGGAGCAATACGCAGAATTCGTCAAAAGATACAAAAACAGCCAAGAAATATAACAAAGTAAAAAAGGCAAAAAATATGACCAAAGAAAAGGACTTATTAGCTTCTGTTAGCGACATTTCAACCGAGAGCGAGTTTTTCTCGCCGTTACCTGCCGGTTACAAAAAAGGAAAGACCCGCTACGTATTTGTGATGGGAACGGTGATGAGCGGGTTAGGCAAGGGGATATTCTCATCGTGCCTGGCCAAGCTGATGCAGGATAAGGGGCTAAAAGTCGCACCGATTAAGCTCGAAGGATATTTGAATATCGATTCCGGTACTCTAAATCCGTTCCGGCACGGCGAGGTGTTCGTGCTCGATGACGGGATGGAATGCGATATGGACCTGGGCACATACGAGAGAATGCTCGATATGGATTTAAGCAGGGCAAATTTTGCTACAAGCGGGCAGATATTCAGTTCGGTTCTCAACAAGGAACGTCACGGGGACTATCTCGGCAGAGACGTCCAGATGATTCCGCACGTCACCGGCGAGGTCAAACTCAAGCTCCGCCAGTTAGCCGCTCAAAGCGATGCCGATATAGTCTTCGTTGAAATTGGCGGAACAGCGGGTGACCTGGAAAATGCATATTTTATCGAGGCAACGAGAGAACTGGCATACGAAGAAGGCCCCAACAGCTGCTGCTTCGTTGCACTGACCTATATTCTCGAACCTCCAACCCTCGGTGAGCAGAAATCAAAGGCAGCACAGCTCGGTATCAAGCAGCTTATGCAATTAGGTATTCAGCCGGACATAATCGCCTGCAGAGCTACCCATCCGGTAGGTGATAAGGCACGGGAAAAGATTAGCGTTTACAGCAATGTCCCTCTTAAACGGGTAATCAGCGTACCCGATTCTGCCAGTATTTATATGATACCTGCAATGTTAAGAGAAGCCAGCCTGGATTTCGAGGTGCTGCGGCTTTTAAAAATTGAGGACAGAATAAACTTACGACACGAGCGCAAGGCCTGGGCGAAATGGTGTGATTTTACAGATAAAATCGATGCCATCAATCGCGAAATAACAATCGGCATCACGGGCAAATATACAGCCGTTCGCGACAGCTACGCCTCGATAATCAATGCACTCGAACACGCCGGCATCGCCCTCGGCTGTGATGTAAAAATAAAATGGATTGAAACAACCGATATCGCTGATGAAAACGTAGTCGATAAACTGACTGACGTAGACGGCATTATTGTGCCCGGCGGATTCGGTACCCGCGGCGCTGAAGGAAAAATCGCCTGTATAAAATATGCCCGAGAAAACGACCTTCCTTACTTGGGATTGTGTTTCGGCTTTCAAATGGCAGTTATAGAATTTGCCCGCAATGTATGCGGTATAAAAGAAGCCAACAGCACAGAGATTAAGCCGAATTGTTCCGAGCCGGTAATCGATATACTGCCCGAGCAAAAGAAAATCGAAGGCCTGGGCGGAAATATGCGCCTCGGCGGAGAAGATATCGAATTGAAACCACAGACATTGGCCTGGAGACTTTTCGATAAATCAGGTTCGATAAGAATGCGCTTCAGACACCGTTACGAAGTTGACCCGCGATATATCGAACAGCTTGAAAAAGCAGGTTTGGTTTTCTCCGGCAAAGCCCCCAATCAACCAATTATGCAAATTTTGGAGCTGCCCTCACATCCATTCTTTATGGGCACTCAGGCACATCCGTGCCTGACTTCACGCCCGCAGCGACCTCAACCAATGTTCGTCAGCCTCATTGCCGCAGCTACGCAAAAACGATACGGCAATGAGAAAACTACCTGATTTTATAAAGGCCGTCCAGAAAACGTGTAAACCCCGTTAAAATGCCAGTGGTCACAGCGAAGCGTGTTTTAGCCGGGTTTTCTTTCTAACGGGGCAAACAAAACAACTAACGGTTACTTACAAAGGTTCGGCTGTTTGTTCGTCCTGAGTTTTCTGTTTTTCAAGCTCCGCTTCAAGCTCTTCTACTTGTGCTTTGAGTTGCTTGTTTTCCTCGTCCAGTCTTCCACTTTCTTCAGCTACATTCTTGAAAAAATCGTTTATCTGATCTTCATATTTTCCTGCTAACTGCTCTTCCAAAGACTTTTTCTCTTGCCGGCACTTTGCGAGCAGCTCTTCTTGTGTTTTCAATTCAATATCATATTGTTTTTTTAGTTTTTCTATCTCGCTTTTATACTGCTGTAATTGCTTCTTAAGCTGAATATTTTCAGCGGCTATAATCCGAGCCATTTTCCCGCCTGATGTCTGCTGCTCCTCGCAGCCGTTAATTATTATAATTGCAACAATACCAACCGCTAATACAAACGCTTTCAAGGCGATACTTTTCATTTTACTTGTCCTTTCAAACCTGGTTTTGCTTAAAACCGATTTAATTTACCTTTTTACTATATTCGCAACTGTCCTTCTGTCAAGGTCTCAAATTTATTCGAACAGCACTTTCAACTTTTGCTTTTCGGCGGGGTCAATTTGGCTCTGGTCGGTCCAGACTGCCAACTCCAGACTTTTTCTGCATTGACAATCCTCACAAACAAGCTCAGTATCACTATGCAAAACGGCCTTTATAAGTTCCAGAGAATTTCTTGTTGCTGTCTGCAAATTTGCGATTATCTCTTTGAGCAGAGTTTGTTTTTGCTTTGCAGCATTGTGCGGGCGCCAGCAGTCATAATCACTTGCCAGGGCGACAAGCGCGTAGCAGATTTGTGCTTCTCGCGCCAATTTTGCTTCCGGCATAGCTGTCATACCAACCAGGTCGCCGCCCCACTGGCGGTGCATAAGTGATTCTGCCTGCGTGGAGAATTGAGGGCCTTCGATACATACATAGGCACCCTTCGGATGTGTTTTTATATCAATATCTTTCGCAATGTCGTAAAGTGCCTTTCGTATTCGTCCACAGGCCGGCTCAGCCATCTCACAGTGCACCGCTCCAAAACCAGTAAAGAAGGTGTTTTGCCGTTTGAACGTTTTATCGATAAACTGGTCAACGATAATTAAATCTCCGGGAGTAATTTCCTCACGAAGCGAACCTACCGCAGCGCTGCCGATAACCGTGTGAACGCCGAGCGATTTTAAGGCAAAAATATTTGCGGCAAACGGGACTTCACTCGGTGAAAGCCTGTGTCCGGCGCCGTGGCGATTTACAAATGCGATTTTCTTCTTGCCGAGCGTTCCGACTAAAATAGTATCGCTGGTCTTGCCAAACGGAGTCTCGATATCACGTAATTCTGCATCATTTATCTGCTCAGCCAGCGCATCGCCCACCCCCGAGCCGCCTATTATACCAACTAACTCTTCGCCCATCTGAATTTTAACTCCTTACTCAAACAGTCGATAATCGTACTTGTTTTCTTTTCTTCATACAACAATTTTTAAGTTTCGATTTTCAAGATGATAGTAACCTGCCGCTCGATTTCGTATAATTACTGACTATGAGTCTGGCTAAAGACATCAAACAAAGGGCGATTGAGCTCGGCTTCGACCTTGTTGGCATAACGGGGGTATGGCCAATAGACAGCCAGCAGGTCGAATTTTTAGCCGGCTGGCTGAAGTCCGGCTATGCAGGCCAGATGAACTATCTGCACCGCAATTTTGAAAAACGTGTTAAACCTGCAGAGTTGATGGAAAATGCACAATCGATAATTTGCGTCGGCCTAAACTACAAACCATCAAAACAAAAACTAAAAAAGACTTACAAAACTACCCCAAGGGGCAAAATGGTCAGCTACGCTCAATATGAAGACTATCATCTGTTCATAAAGAAACAGTTGAGAAAATTGATTGAGTTTGTTGCTTCCATTGCTGGCCGAGAGCACAAATTCAAAATCTGCGTTGATTCAGCCCCATTGGCAGAAAGAGCATTGGCAGCCAGGGCCGGACTTGGTTTTATCGGGGAAAATCATATGCTAATCAATCCAACACTCGGCCCGCAAATACTTTTAGGTGAAATAATAACGACTCTAAAACTACCAATCGATGAACCAATTGCAGGTGATTGTTCTAACTGCAATAAATGCATCGACGCCTGCCCGACCGGCGCGCTTGGTCCTGATGGCCAATTCGACGCCAATAAATGCATCAGCTATCTTACGATAGAATACAAAGGACAAGTATCCGCTGATTTAGCTGAAAAAACAGGTGACCGGCTCTTCGGCTGTGACGAGTGTGTCCTTGCCTGTCCATACCAACAAAATGCGCCCGTATGCAAAAACAAGCAGTTCAAATTCTTCAGCGACAGGGCTGAACTCGACCTTCAGAAAATACTTGAAATGACTGAAGAAAAGTTCCAGATTGAATTTGCCGATTCCGTCCTCTTACGCCCAGGCCTTGACCAACTAAAAAGAAATGCTAAAATTTGCCTAAAAAATTCGACCCACTACTTCCGTCATTCCAACGAAAACACGAATCAAGATATGTAGCTGGAGCTTGCACCCGATTTGAATTAGATGATACAGATAAGGATAACTTGAGAATTAAAAGTCAGGAGTGATTAAGGGGCGAGGAAAGAATCGGTTTCACAGGAGGGTAATTCGCTACCTTTAACTTCGCTGCCCGGCTGCATCTGCTGTAGTGTGAATATATCGTCGTCGTCGGTACCAATACGACGTCCTTTTATAAACCTTACAGAGCCGTTGCCGAACAAAACATTCTGGCCCCGACGACTATGATTGCCACTGTTAATGGAAAATAACCGTTTGGTCAGCTGGAGCTTGAAATCATTAGAATCGTCGGTTTTCAAACCATCGAAAATCGGATTTGCATCTGCCATTATAGGCTCTGACCCGAACGTGCTGGGAGAATTGGGACACCTTACTCGGATACTGTAGGTTATATATTTTCTTTCTGGAAAATCGTTGTAATTTTGCACATCAAGTTTACTGAATTTAATCTTTTGGCTTTGAGCTTTTCCGGGACAGACAAAGTTAACCGGCTTGACATAATTGCCTTTTACCAGAAGCCATACATTTCGAGTATTAGATAAGTTCTCCTTGCCCTGATAACCCACCTTCCACCATGGTGCGCCAGCCGATACTGCTACCTTGGGTAGTCTATCATCGTGGTCAGAAACGTAACTACTTAAACCTTGAAAGATGCTGCCTAATTGCATCTCACATCGCTTCTGCCAGGACTTCTGCCGGGCATAAGTCAACCAGGGAAACAAAACGCCGGCGACAAGCAGAATTACAGCTGCCACCGTTGCCAATTCACCGAAGTTACGCCAGAACGAAACCTTAGTAACAACCGTCCGTTTTTGTTCCTCGTCAAGCAAATGCTCAAGCCCACGGTGCCCTGAATTTGCAAGACTATTCAATCGCCAAATTGTGCCTTCTACCAATTCATCCGGACAGGGCTCAAATTCCAGGCTATCAAGCGGTTTAAGGGTGGCTTTTAGAGATGAGTGAATTCTTGCTGCTTCTTCGTTCTTTGCGATTAGCGCCTCAGCTTCGGCACTTTCCTGCTCAGATGTCAAACCTAAACAATAATCAAATATCAGTTGCTTCTGCTCATTGCTAAGTGGGCTCATATATCCGTGCTCCCGTATGACGCCTTCCACTCCTTCGAGAATCGGCCCACAGCCGTGTGGAGTCTACTTTTAACCGTTCCAATAGGTATACTTAAAATCCGGGCCATTTGTTTGTACGAAAACTTGTTAAAATATGCCAAAATTAAGATTTCCCGTAAATTTTCGGGCATATCCGCTATAACCTGTTCTACCCGTAAAGCGGTCTCGCCTTTTTCCAACTCCTCGTAAGGCATTGTCGTATCAGAAGTAATGGTGTTCAAGACCTCCTCGAACGACAAATCCTGCGAATCTGCTATGGTACCAATGGGCACAGCGGCTGTTCGCTGGGATTTTCGAAGGGCATCTTTTGCCTTATTAGCAGCTATTGTAAACAACCAGGGGCGTAAAGGCCGATTGCGATCGAAGCTGTCACGACTCGTAAACAACTGTAAAAAAGTCTCCTGAAATACGTCTTCAACCAGCTCCCGACGGTTCAAAAACTGCCGCAGGAACGCATAAAGACCGTTTTTATAACGACTTACGATTTCACGAAATGCGGATTCATCGCCTTCTCCAAATTGGTCGAGAAGCTCCGCATCTGTCGGTTTTTCTGGGGTACTTTTCACGATTTAAGCTCTTATACAAAAACAATTACATACAACAATAATATTATATGCAATTTAGATACAAATTAAAATTTTTATCACAAAGTATTTATGTAACCGACAGATAAGACAAAATGAGTTTAATCTAAAATTGATTGTAGTCTTGATTGTTAATTTAGGCAATTTGGCAGGTTATATCGGACGTTTCGGGCAAGTGTACCTTTTTAATTGATAATTGCCTGTTCACAATTTACTATTGAGACCGAACATTTTTTTTACAAAGGACTGTGAAATAATTAGGCTGGATTTCTATGGTTGGGATTATTTCAAATCCTGATACGCACCAAAAACTGCACATACTAAGTGCCGACGCTCAATACGATTTGGCGTGTGCCTGCAGCAGTAATAAAGACGAACACCGCACACGAAGCAGCGAAGGAAAATGGGTATATCCTATAACACTACCGAACGGTGGAAAAAGTACGCTATTTAAGACACTGATTTCAAATGTATGCAGCAACGACTGCAAATACTGCCCTCTTAGAGAACAAATGGATATTCGGCGGTGCAGTTTACGGCCTGAGGAAACGGCGAAGGTGTTTCTGGATTACTATAATCGGCGAAAAGTTTACGGGCTTTTTTTAAGCTCCGGTGTTTTGGGCTCGGCTGATGCTACTATGGACAGACTCAATACTGTGGCAAGAATTCTGAGAAGAAAGTATGGTTTTAAGGGATATATTCATTTGAAGATTATTCCGGGGGCGAGCGACGCAGCGATAGAAGAGGCGGTTTCATTGGCAAGCGCAGTATCGCTGAATATTGAAACGCCGGGGGAAGAGAATTTAGCAAAACTATCGAAAAAGAAAAACTACATTCGTGACATCATCGAGCCCATAAAGCTGATAAGCAGATTAGTCGGACGCGGGTCAAAATACGAGAGGACAAAACAAACGACACAGTTTATCGTGGGGGCGGCTGGGGAATCAGATTCCCAAATCGTCAAGTATATGTACGGATTGTATGAGCGATTGAAAATGAACAGGGTATATTTCAGCGCGTATCAAAAGGGCCTGGGAGATGAATCTATTGCAGGTGAGCAGGCAGGATTGGAAAGGCCGGGTGATATATTCATGCGGGAGCACCGGCTGTACCAGGTGGATTTTCTGCTTCGCAAATATAAGTTTGCAGAATCAGATATTGTTTTCGATGAGAATGGCGATCTCTCGTTAGCTACTGACCCTAAAGAGGCCTGGGCGATGAGACACCCTGAGTTTTTTCCAGCGAATGTAAATCGAGCTTCACAGTTTTCTCTTTTACGGGTGCCCGGACTGGGACCGATTACAGTAAAAAGGATTTTACAGCAACGGAAGAAAAACCGCATAAATCGTATCGAAGATATTGGCAAGGCGGGGCTAAGGTTACAAAAAGCGAGTAAATACTTGACTTTTTAGGCATTGGATGGGAGAATAATTAAACCGTCTAACGTAAGTAAAATGTCGCGGGGCTATCGTTAAATAACACAAAATCACGGGAGGCAACATTATGGCCGTAATTACGCAAAATTTGCAGAAAGTGCTTTGGTTTTCAGGTGGATTGATAGCTGTGGTTGCTGTCGCTTTAATATGTCATTATTTGCTGTTTCTAACCCTTGCCCGTATAACCAGACGAACAGCAACCCGCATTGATGAGTCGATAGCCAAACACCTGCGTGAGCCTGCAAGATGGATAATGATATTCCTCGGCATTCGATTGGTGCTGCCGCTGCTTGAGATTACCTCAGAATTTCAAGAATTCTTACAACACATCTTCAGCCTGGCTGTGATAGCTTTGGTGTCGTGGCTGCTGATTAAAAGCACCTATATTCTGGATGACTATATCATCAGGCGCTTTGACATTAACCAGAAAGACAACCTCAGGGCCAGGAAAATATACACTCAACTAAACGTTATAAAACGAATAGTGATTGCAGTCGTAGTTACAATTGCGTTTGGGACGATGCTGATGACCTTTGACAAGGTTCGGCAACTTGGAACGACAATTTTGGCCTCGGCAGGGATAGTCGGCATAGTAGTTGGTCTGGCTGCCCAAAAGACCATTGGCACATTCATAGCCGGTCTTCAGATAGCTCTGACTCAGCCGATTCGCATAGACGATGTGGTCATTGTAGAAGGTGAGTGGGGTCGAATCGAAGAAATCACGTTGACCTATGTTGTGGTAAAAATCTGGGATTTGCGGCGTCTGGTTGTTCCGATTACCTATTTTATTGAGAAACCGTTTCAAAACTGGACGCGTGCTACGGCTGACCTGCTTGGCAGTGTCTTTCTCTACGTCGATTATACAGTGCCCGTAGAAACTGTGCGGAAAGAGCTTGAAAAAATCCTAAAACAGTCCAAGCACTGGGACGGCAAGGTATGCGTTCTGCAGGTTACAAACACGACAGACAAGGCAATCGAGCTAAGGGCCCTTATGAGCGCAGCAGATGCCTCGACCGCATGGACCCTCCGGTGCGAGGCCCGAGAGAAGCTTGTATCATTTATCCAGGACAAATACCCGAATGCCCTTCCCAAGCTGCGGGCTGAATTTGAAAAATTGCCAATATAGGACAAGGCTGCTATTTCTTTAAGGAGGCCACGGAAATGTGGTTCAAAACAGAAGAAAGCCTGACAGAGCAGCAGGTTCAGTCAGGCCTGAACTACGTAATCAAGGATGGGGTAGCCTCCCAGGCAATGGGGATATTAACCGGCGGAGCCTTTTTAGCTGCTTTTGCCATCAAGCTCGGTGCCTCGAATTTAGTTATTGGTTTATTAGCCGCTATCGGCCCATTAGCACAATTGCTGCAACTACCCTCAATAATTCTGGTTGAGAAGATACGCAACAGGCGGGCTATAGTCCTTTTCGCAGCCGGGTTGAGCAGGATATGCTGGCTGCTAATTGCCCTGATACCTTTTCTTTTTATCGAAGAAATCGGCCTTGCTGTTCTGCTCGGGGCAATGATAGCGGCGTCGGCCTTTGGGGCAATATCCGGCTGTAGCTGGAACTCGTGGATGCGAGAGCTCATACCGCAAAATACACTCGGCTCGTTCTTCTCAAAACGGATGAAAATAGCAACAGGTATCGGGATTGTATTGAGCTTAGTTGCTGCCGGTTATCTGGATTTGTGGAAAAAGCTGCTGCCGAACTACGAATTACAGGGATATTCAATTCTATTTCTGCTGGGTGTTGCAGCAGGTGCTCTGGGAGTTTATTTTCTGGCACGAACGCCGGAGAAGCGTATGCCCAAAGCAGAGCATAGACAAGGGATAATAAAGTTGCTTGCCCAGCCGTTTAAGGACGAGAACTTTCGCAAGCTGATTGCATTTATGTGCTCGTGGAACTTTGCGGTCAATCTTGCCGGGCCTTTCTTTATGGTGTATATGCTCAAACGCCTTGGATTAAGCATGTCGTTTATAATAGCCCTTTCGATAGTCAGCCAGATCCTGAACTTCGCCTTTCTTAAAATCTGGGGCAAATATACAGACCGGTTCAGCAACAAATCTGTCCTGGCTATTTGCGGGCCTCTGTTCATACTATCGATATTGGCATGGACGTTCACGACAATGCCGGAGAAATACTTTTTGACAATACCGCTTTTAATCATCATCCATATAGTGATGGGATTATCATCTGCCGGTGTGTCACTTGCCTCCGGCAATATTGGCTTGAAATTAGCGCCGGAGGGCCAGGCAACGGTTTACCTTGCTACAAATACAATAATGAACTCAATAGCGGCCGGCATCGCACCTATTTTAGGCGGTCATTTTGCAGACTTTTTTGCCAATCGTCAGCTTGAATGGACATTGAAATATACAGGCCCAGGCCGCGAATTTACTTTGCCGACACTAAATCTTCAGCAATGGGACTTTTTCTTTGCTTTGGCTTTTGTAATTGGGTTATATTCACTACATAGATTAGCTATGATAAAAGAGGAAGGTGAAGTTGAAGAAAAAGTGGTTATGAATGAGCTGT
This sequence comes from uncultured Pirellulales bacterium, assembly GCA_964461285.1. Lineage (GTDB taxonomy): Bacteria > Planctomycetota > Phycisphaerae > Sedimentisphaerales > Anaerobacaceae > CAZBWE01. Next base: position 812 of record CAYWUO010000023.1, on the reverse strand, counting down.
TTGCCGAGGTTAGCGGTCAGGTTAGGACACTGTCATCGGTCGAAGGGCTGCGACAAATGGTAAGCTTCCCATTTTCGATAGTAAGAAATATAACTACCAAAATAACAAACAGCCATCAAAAACAATCTAAAGAAGATAATGAGAAGTCTTTTTCGTAGCATTAAACACTTTATGAAGTTTTCGGGAAGGATATGATAAGAACCAGGATTATAGCCACTTTGGGTCCTGCCAGTGAAAGCGAGACAATCTTGCGCAAGATGTTTATCTGTGGTATGGATATTGTTCGGCTGAATTTTTCTCACGGAAATCACACTGAGCATCTGCAGGCAGCTCAGACGGTCCGAGCGCTGAATAAAAAGATGCGAAGGGCTGTTAAAATCATGCAGGATTTGGAGGGCTACCGCATACGAATAGGAAAGCTGGAGCACTCGATTTTGCTAAAGAAAGGAAGGTATATATACCTGACTCAGGAGGATATTGTCGGTAATGAAAGGGAAATTTCGTTTGATTATAAAGGGCCGCTGAAAACCATTAAGCCCGGCACGCTGATTTACGTGGATGACGGGAAAATAGCATTTGAGGTCAAGTCGGTTGAAAAAAAGAGACTGAAAACTAAAATCCTTACCGATGGCGAGCTGCAAAGATATAAAGGGGTCAATATACCGGATGCAAAACTGGAATTCGAATCCTTTACAGAAAAGGACAAAAAAGATATTGAGTTTGGAATTGCAAATAAATTTGATTACGTTGCACAGTCATTCGTTCGAAACGCGGATGATATCAGGACCATTAAAGATATCGTTAAACCCAAA
>CAYWUO010000022.1:0-17872 GCA_964461285.1 uncultured Pirellulales bacterium | reverse complement strand
TTACTTGCATGCTTTGGTACAAGTTTTACGAGCAGAAATATCGAACAAATAACTCCGAGAGGTGCACTAAAAAGTAATTTTAATAATAATATTTGAATTCAAGGTCTACATCCCAGGTGTTAGGTGGTGGACTTTTCTTTTTAGTGAGTTTGAGACGGTTACACTGTAAATTTCCCCAGTGAAGCTGAATTATCGAGAGGAATTTTGCACATTTTTCTATGCCAATATCCTTTAGAGAAATATTGGCACTCTGGCTTTTCTGGCCACCGGATTTGATGATTATGCCCGAATTGAGCTTGTAATTGACTGATGGTATTTCGCACAGGGACGCGACGCGCTGGACAGCGCGTGCGTAATCAAATTCTTCAGAAGGTGTATTTGAATCGGAAAGCTCCAGCCGGGCGGGGTCAATCCTTAGAATCTCCAGCATTATTTGTTCGGCTTTCTTGTATTGGTTCATCTCATCTTTTAATCTGCGTTCTGAGGCTGGTATGTATGCGGTCCAAACCAATAATGGCCAAAGGGCGACTATGACCGGAACAGCTATATAATAAAAAATCGGATTTTTATATACATCTTTCATAAATTGGTTTCCTGCCCGCTTTTGGGCACGACTGTTATGCTGAAATGGTCGCGCCTGTCCTTTGTATAGAGACGTTGTTGCAAGATATCCATTTCGTTTTTCTTGATTGCCTCGAAGAATTTTAGAGTGTTTGACCGGCTGGAGGTATCGCCGACAATGTTTATGTTTCTTTCTGTGATGGAGATAGAATCTGTATTTAAGTTTGTTTTCATTGCGCAACTGTTAATGGCCTGGAGCACGAGGGTCAATTTTGAAGATATGGATTTTCCGCCTTTAACTCCAATCAGGCCTCTTTTAACATCTCTGATACGTCTTAATTCACTTCCGAGCTTTGTTACAGGGTTCGTTTTTCGAGGCAGCTCCTGGCTTGGCATAACTGCCGAGTAATCTTTATTTAATAATCTGCGGAGCTTGCCTCGGTCTTTGTTTGCTTTGAATAATTGCACTTGAAAATAGAGACCGACAGCAAGCATAAGAATAGTAACAGAGTAACTTGCGAATTTTAGCGCTTTTTGCAGGCGTACTTTTTTGCCCTGATAAGGCATAAAATCGTTGCGGAAGTTGATAGTTTGTGATTTTTCCTGAATAGCCAGGGCCGCTCCGTATGCAATAGCAAAGTCAGCCATATCATCACAACCGGATATAGTTTGTGGGTTGGTAACAGCAGAGCCGGTCAAATCGAGCTCATCGACTTCGATGCTGAGCTTGTTATTTAGCAGCTGATAGTCTACCGAGCCGGTGGAGTCGAAAACTTTAATACGATTAATCGGCTCGCCAGTTTCAATCAAAGCGGTAGTCATAAGTATTTCTCTTGCGAGTAGTTCGACCCTGTTCTGTGTCGGACCGACGAGAAACGTTCGCGCTGTGGGGGTTTGTTGCGAACCTGGCCTTGTCGATGAAGGCGGGATGACCAGATAACCACTTCGGTGTGAAAGCATGCCGAACAAGGGATGCAAATCTTCAGGTAAAGATACACTTCGCAAGAGGAATCTCGATAGACAATTAACATCCGGCTCTATGGTGACGGGGTCAATATTATTGCTTTGCAGAGAAAGAAGAACATCCGACAATATCTTTCGCTGGGCGGTGAAGATAGATAGCTGTGAGCCGGCTTGGTCACTTGAAGTTACATTGAAAGCCAGCGCAACGTCAGTTATATCCGTGGCGAGAGCTTCCTCTGTATCAAATCGGATGGTAGCAGCGATTTGCTTTGGGTCTGTAAAATCGCTATGTATATTATGCTGCATAAACATTGCACAATCCAAAGCTACCGCAGCTTCGGCGAACTCCAATCCTCTCTCAGCACAACCCCGGGCGATAAGAGTGGCCAGTGTTTGTAAGGTTTGTCCCCCTTTTTCCTGGTCAGAGACGCTAAAACAACCGAGAATGCTTTGGCCTGCCCCTTGCGAACCAAGGCAGACCACAGTTGCCGTGTCCTTGCTTATATAAATACCTAAGATGTTTTGAGCGTTCACTTCGAGCGAATTCCTAACATATGTTTCAATTTTTTAGTCGGATATTACTGCGATTCGTTTTAATGTTTTTTCATTTTTCGTTACTGCTATAATAGACGATGTTTCTGCAACACCGCTTATCGCTGTAACTTTAATTGTGAAAAAACTGCTGGTGGTCGTTACGTACTTTTCGCATTTTCTAATCGAATCGGAATAACTAAATAATGATTGTCTCAAATCTTCTATATCCTTGAATGGTTTTATGCGTCTTCTTTGGATGATTGCCTCGGTGATTTCTCTGGCGTCACCGCCGAAAACAAAAGCTGCTTCCAAAACATGTCGAGGTGCGGTGTTTATATTAACTTTTCTTGTGCCCCATACACCTAAATATTTCAGAGCCGATTCTTCTCTACCTTCTATGTATGGTCTGGTAAGAGCCTCGGCATTAATTAGAGAACTGTGAAACAGTTTTGCAAAATGAGTGGTCTGCTCGTCAATCTGCTTGTCGGCAGATATGGTTATTCTGGTCGGCCTTGTTCGCCTGGTTGTTGTTCTTCTTCCGCGTCTGGTTGCTCCCCTTGTGCTTGTGCTTGTACTTTTACTTGTACTTGTTGATGCTGTTCTTATAACTTTCGTAATCGGCTTAAAGTTAAGCTTGAACAGTTTTATTTCGCTTATCTGCTTGAGTTCTGAATTTAGTGAATTACTCTGTTCAGGATATTCCTGCTCAGGGTCGAAACCCACCCACTCACAGAAGGTTTTGAATCCTGCTTCGGCTTCGCGTTGAATATCTTTATCGTCGAGCAACGCCCAACCAAGAGGGTATTTTGCATTTTCATCTTCAATTTTAATCCTGACAGTGGCAGAACCAACGTTGAACTCAACCGGCTCGGTTATAAACGGCCAGGCCGGGCCATACGGGCCACGTATCGTTGGAGAAATGAGGTTATTGGAATCGGTAGCGCCGCTGCCAATATCATTGACATCATTAACATTGTTAACGTCGTTAATGTCATTGATATCATTAAAATTTTTGTATTTATCCGTTCCAACAAGTGAAAATTCAGGAGGAATCTGAGCCAAAAGCTGCTGGTATTCAGCGTTGCTAAGGACAAATACATCGGAAAAATCCGGCTCGTTTGGGCGGCTAAGCAATTGTGGCTGAATATCCTGCAATGTGGCAAGTGCGTATTTGAGCGCTGAGTCACAACCATAGCGGGCAGCCTGGTAATCAATTATATATTGTTGGCGGTGGCGCTGTGCGGACAGACGAGTACTCAAAGTATAACCCAGAGTCGAAAGTACAACCAACAGCACTAATGTTACTAATAACACAATGCCTGGTCGGCTGTATCGATTATCGTATAGCATATATCGCATATTACTATTCACGTTTTTGACGAAGTTTTTTACTTGCTTTGTTTTTCTTGCTCCTGTGTTGGTGCGAGTATAAATTTGAGCTTTCTTGTTCTATCAATAGCTATGGTTCGTGAGATTTTTTCCGAATCCGGCACATCCAAATCGCCCGTTATTGTCTTGTAAGGGCTGGCAAAGGAAATGGTTACTTTGATACCGGCAGGTAGGGAAGTATTTGTCCATTTATCTTGAAGAGTTTGCCCCTCTTGGATCTGTATCTTGAAGAAAGTCAGGCCGTCACAAACCGGCACAAAAGGATACTCTTTTTCCCAATCAGCTCTTTTTTCATCGAGCAGTTTATCTTCTAATGCGATTCCGCTGTGGCTGCGATATAAAACCAGACTGTTGGCATCAAAGTCAAAACTACTCTGCCAAATGATTTCTTCAAATATCTGCTGCTTATCGTCTTTGTCGGTGATGGTTTTTTGAATTGCCAGTTTGGCGGTTGGGAGACCTTTTGCAAATTTATTTTCAATAGTAATTTTTGTATCGGAGTCAGCTGTAATTATTTTATCGAGGTCTTCGGCGATTAGCTGCAGAATTTCACGTGGCAGTCGAGAGCCGTCAAGTTTGCGTGTAATTGCCGCAGCGGAGCGCTCGGCTCGGCTGTAAATACTCAGAACAGCAACCAGAATCATCGCCCCTATTGTCAGCGCCGCAAGCACCTCAGCCAGTGAAAAACCCATTTGTCTCATAAATTTGTCAGCAGCTTTTTTCATTTATCATTTATCACTTATCATTTATCAGGAAGTTAGAGCTTTCCCTCATTTAGTAGCTTTGTTAATAATTCCCAGATTTCCCAGAATTCCATTTGTTCCAGTTGTCCATATGTTAAACCTGTAATTGGTTCTATCTGGTCTTGCCAGTCATCGATGGAAGTTTCCGGCTCGGTGGGTTTAGTCTCAACAGTCTCTTGACGGGCCTGCTCGGCTAACTGTTGAACAGATTCTACTTGTTGGCTTTTGGTTTCTGGCGTGGGATTACCACCACTTTCCTTGAAGATATCAATATTATCTTTGACAAAAGAGCCATCCTCGGTCGTAAGCATACCATTATCAACCCACTGCTCGACAGTTTGCACATCGACGCCGGCATACTCAGCAGCTTCTTCTATTGTATCTATGGTCATAGCAGCGACCATAGCAGCTACCTGCTCTTCTTCCTCTCGTTGTCGCTTCAAAAGCTCAAGTAACTGTTGTTTCGTTACGTCGGTTAGCCAGTGTGTTAATTCGATGGTTTGTGTTTCGCCGGCAGAATCGGTATAGTCGGCTGAGCAGACACCTCTGGCCCATACACGCTGTGTTACTGGTTCGTAGAAGCTCCCAACCACGGTTTGCCACTTGATTTCCGGATATTTGTCACTTGTGCCGAACTCGGTGGTTTCTTTGACTGAGTTAGAAGTGAGGAGTTTTTCCATATTCTCGCGTGCAACCTCAAAGGCCTGCATGCGCAGGGCTGAATCAGCAGCCGAGGCCATGCAGCGGTTTATAACTACTAATACGCTCGCACTGATAAATGCCAGTATCATCAAAGCGGTTACGGCTTCTACAAGACTGAAACCTCTGGATTTGGTTTTTCGTAACGACCAGTTAATCACGTACAACACCTCACTATTTTCGGCTCGCTGAAGTCAGAACGGCATTTCCTCTTTGGCTTTTGGTTCTAAAAGTTCAATGTCCCCTTTTATTAACGAAACGGTTCTGTTTAATCGATTAATTACTATCGAATACGGCTGTTCTTTTTTATCGAGCAGGACAATTTTTCCGCCGTATTGCCAGCCCGAATGTCCTGCTCGAAACTTTGCCCAGCCATCGTTGATGGATTCACCATCATCGAACTCAACATAAACGACTCGACAATTATCGCTGAGGTCATTTTCAACAATAATTTCTTCTTGTAGCACTTGCGACAAATCAGGCGAAGTAACCTCTCGAAGGATATAGTTCTGTTCGATTGGGTCGATAATAAGTTCGTATCTTCTATTGCTCTCGGCGGCAGCGCTTGCAGCCATTTGCATTGTTGAGAGAAGGTCCTGCACTTGTGCTTTAAAGGTATTTTTCCTGAGTAATCCGAAAAGATTTGCCTGGACCAGGAATGCAAACAATGAAACCATCACAATTACCACTACCATCTCGGTCATCGTAAAGCCATGGATATGTGAATACACTGATGGCTGGATGCCGGAATAACTCAATGCGGCAGCATCTTTATGCGATTTCACCTTATAGCGCATACACATAAACAAGTCAGGATGCATCGGTACTGTACAGGTCGGCATCATAGCCCTCACCGCCTTCATCACCATCAGCCCCGTAGCTTATGATTACGAATGGCTTGCCGCTCTCAGGATAGAGCTGATAGAAGAAATCATGCTTCCAGCCGTCTTTTTGTAGTTCCGTAGTTTCCAGATACCCGCCCGGCTCATAGCTTTCAACGTCGCTGGGCTGTTCGATAAGAGCCATAAGCCCTTCTTCTTCTGTTGGGAATCTGCCAGTGTCCATTTTGAACTGGTTAACCGCATTATGAAGGGCCTTTAGATTGGCCTTTGTGGTTATAACTTTTGCCTGATCTATTTTGCTCGCTACTTTTGTTGCCACCAGTGTGGCAAGCAAGCCAATGATAATCAGCACGGCCATAATTTCAAGCATCGTAAAACCGCATCTTGTCTTTTTCCTTCGACTTCGCTCAGGATGATGAGCCTGTCGAACCATTCTTCCCTTTGTTTTCATTGTCACATTTAACTCCTAAATTAAACGGTTATATTTGTAATGATGAGATTTCCAAAATAGGCAGTAATGTAGCATAGGCAATTACGCCAATTATCGCAGCCATAAAAATTATAATAATCGGCTCGATCGCTGCACTTAATCTTTCAATAACTACGTCAGTGGAGGCCTCGAGGTTTTCACTGATATTTTTTAGCATTGTCTCCAGCTCGCCGCTTTTCTCCCCAACGGCGACCATATGAGCGATAGCGGGGTCAATAACGCCGCTATCCCTCAAAGGCGTTGCGATATCGGCACCGGCAAGGATTCTCTCGCGCGCTTTGTGAATGGCCTGTCTCATAAGAGTATTTCCGGTGACTTCTGAGACGACGCTGAGGGATTCGGCCATGGCGAGCCCTGAACTGAGAAGAGTCGAAAGAGTTGTCGCAAAGCGCGAGACAACACGCTGTTTTATAAGTGAGCCAAAAAGTGGCAGAGACAATATAAATTTATCACGCAAATATGCCCCACGCTCAGTTTTAAAGAACCGTTTAAGACCAAAGACGGTTCCGAAAATTATCACAATAACAACTACCAGCCACCAGCTGGTCAGCACAAAGCCGACGTTCATCAGTTGCTTGGTAATCCAGGGTAATTCATGCCCGGCTGCCTTTATCTGTTCACCTATACTTGGTATGACTTTGATTGTCAGAATAAGAATTGCTGCAATACAGAAGAAAATGAGGATGAACGGATATATCATTGCAGTCATTACTTTTGTTTCGACTCGCTGGCGTTTTTCCATAAAGTTGGCAATGGTCAAAAGAGACTTCCCTAAACTACCGGTGACTTCGCCAACACGGACCATACTTACGTATATGACATCAAAATAATCGCTGTAATCTTTCATGGCATCGGTGAATGACTCGCCGGTTACAACGCGGTCACGAATATCAGTAATGGCATTTTTGAATCGTATATCGGAGACTTGTAGGGTAAGGACCGAAAGGGACTCAGTCAGTTTAATCCCTGAATTAAGCAATGTGGCCATTTGCTTGGTAAAATCGATTATCTGGCTCCTACCGCCTCGTGCAAAGATTGAAAAAAGCGCAGCTTTACTTTCGGATCGGGCGCTGACTTCTGTAATTGATGAAGGGTGGATGCTTCGAATGCGAAGTTGTTTTCGTGCGGCATAGGGACTTTCAGCGGTAATTGAGCCCTTGACTTTTTTGCCGTTTGCTGCTATCGCTATATAATGGTATCTTGGCATAAATTAAACGCAAAATTTATAATTTTTGTTTTTTTTGCTTTCTACTACATTATATCCGCTTGTGTTACTCTTAATATCTCAGAGACGGTTGTTACTCCCTCAACGACTTTTCTTGCACCATCCATTCGGAGAGTCTGCATCCCCGCGTCCAGAGCCACTTTCTTTATTGTACCGGCGGTTTCCCTTTTGTATATCATGTTCTGAATTTCTTCGTTAATGAGCATTATTTCATAAATACCTGTTCTGCCACGATAACCGGTCTGAAAGCATCTTTCGCATCCCTGGCCGACAAAATATTTGCCGCCGTTGGCTGGTGAGCCTGATAGTCCTATACCAAGTTCTCTTAACTCATGAGACGAAGGTTCAACAACCTTTTTGCATTCTGGACAAACCTTTCGCACTAATCGTTGAGCTATTATGGCAATTAAGGATGAGCTTACCAGGTATGGTTCGAGGCCTAAATCCAAAAGCCGGCTCACTGAGCCTGCTGAGTCGTTTGTATGCAGTGTGCTGAAAACCAGATGGCCGGTAAGCGAAGATTGTATCGCCATACGAGCAGTCTCGATATCTCGAACCTCGCCGACCATTATAACGTCCGGGTCCTGGCGTAGAACGTGGCGGAGTGACGTGGCAAAAGTCATCCCTTTTTTACTGGCGACCTGAATTTGGCTGATGCCTTCGACTTGATATTCGATAGGGTCTTCTATGGTTATAACATTCTTTTCGGCTGAATTAATCCTGTTAAGGCAGGCGTAAAGAGTGGTGCTTTTTCCGCTGCCTGTTGGGCCCGTTACGAAAATAACTCCATGAGAGCGATTGAGCAAAGTATCGAATTTTTTCAAATCATCATCCCACAGGCCCAGCTCGTTCAATTCGAACAGGCCTGTGCTTTTGTCGAGAAGCCGAAGGACGCTGCGTTCGCCATAGCTGGTGGGAACCGTGCTAATACGCAAATCGACTTCCCGCTGGCCGAGCCGGACACTGCATCTGCCATCTTGTGGAAGCCGGCGCTCAGCGATGTCCATACCGGACATAACCTTGATACGGGAGATAATCAGCGGCAAAACATTCCTGTTCAAACTCAAAACATCGTATAAAATACCGTCAATACGATAGCGAATCTGAATCTTTGCCTCGTAAGGATGAACATGGATGTCACTGGCTCTTAATTGTAAGGCGCGAAAGAGAATATCGTTGACCAATCGAATAACAGGTGGCCGATTTACCACGTCAAGCAAGTCGTCCGAAGTGGCTACTTCGTCGATGAGCTGGTCAAGATTTTGTGAATCAAGCTCTTCAGCTACCTCTTCGATGACGGTTGTTCTCTGTTCATAAGCAATATCTATGACAGCGGTAATAGCGGGGCGAGTAGATATTGCGGCCTTGACAGGCAAGCCAGTCATTTTCGAGACATTATCCAGGGCATTTGCATCTAAGGGCTTGGATAAGACCACGGTAAGTTCGCCATCATTAACGTCGGGTTTTATACCTATAAGATAATGGTGCTGGGCGTAGTTTGCAGGAACAGCTTCTATGAATTCCAGGGGTATGGTCTTTGGCGATATTTCAGACAGGAATTCCCAGCCGAGCGCCTCGGCGAATAACTTCAAAACCGCCTCTTCTGTGAAGTAGGGGCAGTTAAGCAGGACTTCATCAAGTCGGCCTTGGCTGTTGTTTTCTTCGAGGAATTTGGCCAATTGCTCAGCATCAACCAAGCCTGTGCGTTTCGCGGTTTGTATCAGTAATTCCTTCATTTTTAGTTGTTGTTTTTAACTGTTTATACTGGGTATCGCTATTTTATCAATCGCAACTGGCTAATTGTTATTTTTTATTCGGCATCGAGAATTCTCAATGGGTCCATCGGTTTGGGTTTTATTCCAGGCCAATCCTGGTACTTCTGGAATTTTTCCTCAAATTTTTCGAATGCTACTCTGTTTCTCTTTGATATTCGCTCCAAATCCGGTAATCCATCAAGCTCTTTGTCTGGTCTCAATATGTCCGCCTTAACAAATATATACAGCTTGGTTTGCCTGCTGCTGTTGTCTATTTTTCTAAAAAGTCCGCCTACGAGTGGAACGTCGCCAAGAAGTGGCACTTTCCAATTATCCTTAGCTTGTTCTAAGGTTGTTATACCTCCAAGGATAATCGTACTCTTGTCCGGCACTGTAACTATTGTCTCAATGTTGCTCTCACTTTTATCTGGCGGCGGTTGATTCTCCTGGGAAATTCCACTTTCGGGAGCCGTCTGGCTTGAACGTGTCATTTTTATCTCAAGACGAAGCAGGTTGCCTTCACTGATATGGGGCGTTATGTCAAGGGTAATACCGGATGGGAATTGGTCAAAAGTGAAGCTTGTTTGCACAACAGTCTCGCCCGTGGGGATAGCAGTCGCTGAACTTCTTGACACATATATAGTATTTGTTGTATCAATATGTCCCTGTTCATTATCGTTAACTAATATCTTCGGCCTTGCAAGGATACGGCCATAGCCTTTTTTCTGCATCAGACTCAATAGCGCCTGGATATGGCTGTCAGCGTAAAAGCCTTTACCAGGTGATGCATCTCCCAAAATAGAGGTTGCCTCGGTTACTTGTTTAGAGGGGAAGGGTGAAAGTAACGGGATGAGCTTGTCCATCGTGCCACCTGTTACAAAGTTTGGGTATTTTGATACCAGATTCAAATCGTAATCGAATGCATCGGCCTCGCTGATTGCTACGAGAGTCACATCTATCAAAACCTGCGGCCTTCTCTTGTCTAATTGCTCTATTAAACTCGCTATCCATTCCTGGTTTTTCTTGCTGGCATAGACAATAAGAGAAAAGGTATTTTCATCAGGGATTACTATGATTTCTTCTTCCGTCTTTTTTATGACCTGCTGAACCTTGCCTTCTTTATCTTTGATGGTTTCCTGAATAAGCTGGTTGAGCACTCCCGCTAAATCTTCGGGCTTTTGATTCTCGAGCGCATAGATTTTATAAGGTATTTCCGTTGCTTCAGTTTTGCTGTCCACATATTGCAGAATCTGTTCTATTTGTGAATGCTGCTCGTCTGTGGCATTGACTAAAAGCGAATTGGTCATCTCGATTACTACTATTTGGGGTTCTTCTACAAGTCCCTCTGCTGCTGTGGTAGTAGTGCTTGTACGGGTTGCTGGTGGTCTGGCAGGTGAGGGTGTCCTTGATGCAGTGGTGGGGGCGGTGATTCTTGAAGAAGCTGAGGTAGTTCCTTTACCGCCGCCAATTACACCAAGCTCTTGCAGCTTTTTCCTCGCCTCTTCGGCGTCAACATGCTCGATTTTGTATAATTTCATAGTTCGCAGGTCCTGTTGCTCTACGTCAAGACTATCTATGAGCGCATCAACAACATCTAATTGACCGGTAAGGCCAATCATCAGGACGCGGTTTGTTCTCTCGTCGGCATCAAGATACACAGTTGGTTTGGTTGTTGAGGGCGTCGGCGCAGAAGGCCTCGCTGAAGCTCTTGTGGGAGGTCTTCTCCGAGTAGGTGCCGGTGCTGTCGGTGCAGTAATAGCAATTGAGACAGTGCCAAGCTGTTCGGCAAGTGTTTTGATCTTAGAGGCAAGCGTCTTTGCCATCGTGAATTTTAGCTGCCTGAATCTGAATTCCTTCGGCTCACCGGGCATATCGATAATCTCCAGGAGCTCTTCTATGCGGGGCATACGGTAGGCGTATCCGGTTACAACAAGCGTTCCTGTTTCGGCAATTGGAGTAACGGTTGTAGCAAGCTTCATAGTTGTCAGAAAATTCTGTGCACTGGCAGTATTTATATGTTTTAATTGAAAAACGCGGGTTACGATTACATCCCCTGTTTCAACCGTTCCTCTGTCGTCCGCCAACAAGACAGGGTCAATGTCTAATGCCTGTGCTATAGGGGCTATAGTGACAAGATTACCCTTGCGAGTCATTACAAAACCCTTGAACTTAAGTGCTGATTCAAGCAGAGGGTATAAATTCTTGACCCTGAGGTCTCCTCTAAGCTTGCCATGAAGCTTTAGCGTAACATCGCCTTTAATCTCGGCAGGGTCGTACATAAAGTCCAGACCCAGATACTCACCCACCAGACCTACCAGGTCAATTATTGAGATTTTATCAGGTAAATTCAGTTTAAGAATTTCGTCACCATTGCATGTTGGTGTTGGTGTATACCGCTGGGTTGTAACAGCCGGTTCAGTAGTGATAGCTTTACTCGGCTGCCGAGATTCAACCACTGCTTTTTCTGTTGCAGGTTGCTCTGGTCTGGCTGGTCGTGTAAGCGGCTCTTGTGTTTTTGGTGCTTTCTGGATTACCATTTTTTGAGCTTGTTGCAAAATGGATGGCTGTTCAATGGCAGAAATAATTCTTTCAAGCTGGCTTACTGGCGCAACAACAAGCAAAGCGTTATTATGGATATCAATGATAGCTCTGGCAGCGGTGGTATCTGTCGGTGGGCTGGAAAAAGTTCCTATCGATATGTTGCCGATTCCTGCGGCAATCTGTTCATTGGATGGTAAATTATCGAAGCCTGCAGCAGGAGAAATCATTCTTATAGCAAATTTTTCCTCTGCATCAGCGAGTGTCAGGATAGCTGTTGCTTTGATTAGCTCATTAGGGCTGGCAGTAATTAAGAGTGTATTTGAACCGGGAAATTTCGAAACCGTGCCTAACCTTGCTTCAGCCAGTAATTCGGCGCCTTGGTCTGAGGTTATATTTGTTAGAGAAAAAATCTTGTATTGCGGCGACTCAGGAATACGTACTTTATTAGCGGCAAAGACGAAACTGCCGCATAAAAAAAGGGTTATCGCCCAAATAACACTCGTGTTATGGCCTTTCCAACGCCGTAAGGCGTCCTGTGGAGAAAAATGCCATTCTATCATAATAAGTTACTCCAAATGTACATAACACAACACAGCCTTGCTTTTTACCGGACAATGTTGCTGAACATTATTAGTATAAGTCCTTTTATCAAAAGCTCTTATGTAAGTATTTCTCTAAATCCACAGACTCATTCTATTATCAATCTACAGCTATTTAATCAGACATGGAAAAGTGCCAAAAGTTCCCCCAATTTCAGGCAAAAATAGCGTTTAGCATTGGGCAGAAAGGAGCAATTTCCGATTTCCAATTGGGTGTTGGAGATTAAAGGTCACAGGTCCAAAATCATACCTGTATGAATTCTAAATGCAGTTCGCTATCTATTTTTCATTGTGTAGCTACAGAGGTTATCGATTTCGTCGTGGTCGGCTCCTTCTGGTAGGGAATCCTGTTGGCCTTTTGACTTTGTGGCTCTTTAATTGATTGGGATCCTCCGTAAGGCCTTCTCCGCTAGGAGTACCTAAGACTTTGGACTGCTGAGTGTCCAGCTCTTTTGGCAAACGTTGCAGTTTCTCGGCCTCATCTTCGCTTATACGCATAGCTCCAAGTTCTTTGAAGAGTTTTTCTATTTGTGTAGAATCTTCTTTATCAGCTTCGGTATCAGCAGATATAGATTCCAAGAATTTTTCTAAGGCCGCAGTTTGCTCAGGGCTTGGTGGTGTGGGCATGCCTGTTGGAGTGGTTATACTGGAGGGGATTCGACTCCCTTCCACTGTGGATACGGGTGAGGAGCCTTCGAGAAGACTTCTTTCCGGTTTTTGCTGGGTCGCAATTTCGTAAGTCCTTTGGTTATCTTGAATAACTACAAGGCCGTCTTTTACCTGCTTGATGGTTAGATGTTCAACTTGATTTCCCTGCCTGACCCAGCGTAAGCCCTTGCCGGGCTCATCAATAAATGCCAGCGATAGTTCTGGATTTGATTCGTGAACACTGGTGCCGACAAGCTTAAATTTGGTTGTTACAGGGCCCCTCGGTTTAGGTTGAGATACGCCTGGCTTAGGAGTAGCTGATGTACTTATTTTGGGTTTAGGAGGTGGGTTTAGATATTTTGCAAAGGCCTCTGCCTGCGTTAACAGCGGCGAAGTCTGGTCTTGGCTTGCTTTAGCTTTATTGCCCGCAGACTCGTTGAACTTTTCTACTACACTGGCAGAATTCAGAAATTGCTCTATCTCTTCATTGTTGCGGCCGCCAAAAACTATCGGTAAAACGAAGAAAATGACCGCCAAAACTGCTGCTACAATAGTTGTTATTCTCAATGTTTTTATCATTTTTGCTACTTATTTTCTCGTTCGCTTCTTAGGTTTTATGATTTAAATAGTGAATGTATACTGTTTTACCTATAAAACATACGCAGTTCGCTGAGCACTGTTCACTATTTCATTTGACATTGCCGGGCGTATTTGGTTCCTTCCAATGGATGATTTTCTCCAAATAGAGCTGCTCATTTCCCGCATATTCACTGCTTGTTTCGGGAGTATGGCAATCGAGGCATGTCGATTTGGGCTCGGTGGTCTTTGCTTTTCCTAAAGTTACGTTGTGTTCTGAGCCCGGACCATGACAGTTTTCACAGCCTGCGTTTTTCAGATGGTTGGTTTCTCGTTCTGAAACAAAACCGCTTTCATATTCCATACCGACAACATGGCAAATAATACACTCCGGGTCGAACTGTGAGCCGACTTCTTCAAGTGTCGCGTAAGCGTGCGCGTGGGCCCTTTGGCTCCATTTATCATATTCGTACTCGTGACATGATTTACATGACTGCGAGCCGGTATATTCGAGCCCGTCAGGCAAAATAAAGCGTGGATACTTCTCTAAGAGATTTGCCTCTGCGACGAGCTGTTGGTAAGACTTGTATAGCTCAACAAGCATTTTTTCCTGTGGCAAATTTTCTGTTACTGGCACAGCCGAAAAGTCATATTTTAGTTTGCCTTCGTCAATTCCCACTTGTAACTTGCTTATATATCTGCCGAAGCGTCCAACTGAAAAAACCAGAGGACTTTTATTTGGGTCGCCAATTAAACTCGGCTCATCTGAATCAGCAGGAATGATAAAACAATCTATAATTCCCATTTTCGCAATTTCATTAATATCAGCAATGTCGCTTGTGTTGAGGATTAAAATGTCAACCGACCGCTGATTAGAACAATCTACAAGAGGAAATAGCTGATAGACTCGTTCTATCGGCTCTGAATTTGTATCGAAAGCAGCAATTGTTACAGATACGGCTTCATTCTCTAAGCAGAACTTTTTTGTAAATTTTGCCGGAAAATTTACGTCTGGCAGCTGGTGAGAACTTATAGTGCTGAAATCCGAGTCTATGATGTCTAACAGCCCGGTGTTTTTGCCTATATCGATATCTTTTTTTGTCAAATTGACTAAATCGTAACCGAGGAGTCTGAGGCCCTCGATTATTATATTGAATTTTATCAGGTTTTGCTCGCTGTCGTCTTCGATAATCATGCCGGTATCAACAACTAACCTTTTTTGTTTAGGCACGCTGTTAAAAACCGCCAAACGCCTGTCAAGTCCGCCAAGTTGTCCGCCGCTGCAGCCGCAGGGCTTCAACGCACCAAGTTCGTTGCCGGAGAAGAAAATGGTGAGCATATCTGCATTGCTGCTCGATGTTGCTGTAGGTTTTGCTAACAACACCAATGCGCACAAGCACAACACTATCAACATAAAAATGTAACTTATTGACCGAATCATCTTATGTGTACCGTTGTTCGTGTCATGTATTCGTGCGTATGTGGATGAATAAACAGCCGCATTTACTTACCTACATATAAAGGTATCTGCAGTTTACAAATTAACGGGACGAAGAACCCCGACCACGAGAGTAGAATCCGCGACACGTAACTTTCAGCGGCTTATTGTCCTTTATATTCACAGAGAATTCATCGGTGAACATTTTTTGTTTACTTTCAGCGACAGGAGGTATTATTTCCACCTCAAGATAATATCCATTGCTGACCTTCTTCTGGTTCAAAACCTTAATAGTGTCATTTTTCGACGATAAAGATTCAATTTCGAAATCCTTGCCATAATTATTTAGTATCCAAACTTCTCTTTTTACGGGCTTTTTTACTTCGGCATTGAAGACGATAATCGAAGGCGGATTAATTTTAAATTCCGGCATAGTACTAAAAACAACAGTAACCTTGGAGAGCTCCGGATGGGTCAGACCGATTTCGATAAAACCATTTGGAGTTTTTAGGAGTTTTTCTGTATCTACCTTGGGGCTGAGGACAAATTTTGTCGCTTGCTCGGCCGAATTAACATCGGCAGTTATACAGTCACCAGTTGATTTGAATTGCTTTATTGAAAACGGCTGGTTATCGTGGCTTGTAAGTGTAATTTCCGGACAGGTGGTTTTGTTGTCCTTGAGCATAAAGTTGATTTTCTTCGGCTCACAATCGACTTTGGATACAATCTTGGCCTTTATGGCCAGTTCCACCCTTGGATTTGTTTTGTCGTTGCTGTTGACATAGATACGCCGATTCAGTACACCAGCCCGTTGGCCCCAGCGACCCTGTACTTTCAATGTTCCACTCTCACCTGGCGCATATTCTTTTTTGTTCAATATGGTGGTGACACCACAACATCTGTCAACTTTTGTGATTTTTAGCAGGCCGTTTCCGGTATTTGTAAATTTAAATTCACCAACTTTATTTATCTTCGGCCCGACTTCACCGAAATCATAAACAGCGTTTTCAAATGTAATTGTTGGTGTTGTTTCTTTAGTTTCGGGTTTAGTCTTGGCTTTTTCAGGGGCAATTGTGGGTTTGGGTATTACTAATGCAGTCTCGGGCTTTTCAGGCGGACCAGCCTGCCCCTTACAGCCAGCTTGCAAAAACAAGATACAGACCGTAATAAGACCAATCAAAACCAGGTAATTGCGTTTCATGTTCTCATCTCCAAATCAAATTACTATATAATTTTCGACCATCAAAAACCTGATTTTAACAAAAATGGTGTCCTTAAGCAAGGGATTCTTGACAGTGCTAATAAAGAAAAGGTTGCTGTCGATTCAGGCCGAATTTTCTGCGCAGAGGACACAAAGCGTTTTCGCCTCTTATGGCCGGCAACCATACGTCAATACATCACACAAAGCTGACTGTAACGATGATAAGAGTTATTTTTTTACCTGTGACACTCTCCAAAAATAAGGATTTTAATGTTCAGCAGCGATTTTGGCAGCCCATATATGGCTTTACAGCTGATACTTTAATAATTATTATAGTTAGAATGAACTGGAATTGTTCGGATGCGATATAAAATTCGTTAACTATGGCTGAAATGCCGGCAGTATAGCGCAACCGGCTAAGCTGACGTGGTACATGAGCGAGAGCTTTATGAAAAGAAAAAAAACTTTGCGTTCACCGGTAAGCAATCATAAAACCTCGCCTGCTGCCAAATGGCGATATTTGCCCTTGTTCGTTCTTGTAGTATTTTCTTCGTTTATAGCGATTATGCGCCTGCATACATATGAGGAGCCGGTCGAAAGAGACATCGGCAGCCACGCAGTAATTGGCCACGAATTACTTCAGGGGCGCAAGCTTTATTCCGACCTTTGGGACAGCAAGCCGCCTGCTATTTTTGTTACTTACGCTGTAGCAGACGCCTTAGTTGGTTATGGCCCAGGCTCGGTCTATTTTGTGGGAGTGGCAGCCGCAATTATAACATTGGTAGGTGCATACTGGGCAGGTTCGGCGCATGGTGGTGTCCCTGGAGGCCTGTGGGCCGCTGCCTTTTGGACATTTATTTGCAGCGACGTTTGGCTTTGGGCCAATCAGCCCAATACGGAAGTAGGAATGAATGCCTGTTTGGTTTGGGCTTTTGCGTTTATCGTGCGTGCAAATACTGAGAAATTGCAGGTATGGAGGTGGCTTGTCATTGGCGGACTTTTTGCTGTTGCTACACTATATAAGCCTGTTACAATTACTTTTGCCGCTTTCCTTAGCTGCTTTTATTTGCTGGTCAACATCCGCCGTAGCAGCGATAGAAAAATGGCGTTTTTCCAGATTTGCCTTGCCGCGGCGGCTGGTGCTGCAGTATGGATTGCGGTCTTCGCATATTTTGCCGCCACCGACCGTTTCTCCATTTTCTACGATACGATTTTCACATATAGCAGATGGTATGCAAAGAGCAGAGGCACCAGCGTTTTCGAAAATATTTACAAGGGATTCAGTTACGAAAAATTGTTTTCCCGATATATGAAAAGCACACCCGTACTCGTTATATTTACCATTGCAGGGATAATACTTGGACTCTGCAAAGGTTCCAGGCGTCATTGGTTGCTGCTGCTTGGATTTTTTCTGGCGGCGCCTTTTGCCGTGTCCCTTCCCGGCAGATTCTACGGGCACTATTATCAGCTCTGGCTCGGACCTCTTGTAGTGGGTGCCGGCTGGGCCCTGACTACAATCGGCCCCAAAGGTAAACCTCGTTTAACACTGGCTCGTAATATTATTGGAGCGATAGGACTGATTATTCTGCTTTTATTTATCTTGCCGCAATATGGCTTCTCTGCCGAGGACTGGTCGGCGAAGAAGCAGGGGCCTCAATATATTTTCTCC
>CAYWUO010000021.1:0-18391 GCA_964461285.1 uncultured Pirellulales bacterium | reverse complement strand
GCAAAATAGAAAGTTATGGCAACAAAAGAGCCACAAACTATTCTCGAAGAAGGCCCTGTCGAGGTGCCATCAGACCAAAAAACCACAGAAATAGCTCGTAAGGAACTTTCAGAGCGTGAGGTATTTACTGGAGATGAAAAGTTTTACGAGTTTATGGCCCGACAGAGACAGGGTCAGGTTACAGCCGACCGGCCTGATAAGAAACAAAAATCATCACAAATTAGCTCTCTGTTTAAGCGTTTTTCAAATCTTCAGAAAGTCCTTGTATTTGGCATTATTGTTGCTGCTGCGATGCTTTTATATACAATACTGAGGCCCACATCTGAGTTTGGAGCGGTGCCAACTACTCGCCAAGCTACTTTGCCTAAAGCTCCTGCTGCCGGGGATTCGGTTCAGGTCCAGCCTCCACAAGCACAAAAACCACAATTTGTTCCCCCCTCAACACAGCCACTATCTTTGAAAGTTGCTCAGGACTTTTATCTGCAGAAAGATTATGTCACGGCTTTTGATATATATAACCAGCTTCGGCAGGGCCTTCCAACGGGTGATGAAAGTGATCTTCTGAGAGATTTTCTTCAGCTAAGAATGGCTTTGTGCATGAAAAAAATCGGTGATTTTGACCAGACGCATAGTTTACTCAGAGGAATTGCGCAGAGCCGTTCGCCTCTTATAAGGATATTGGCCAATTATTATCTTAGCTTTATAGATGTTCAAAAAGGGCGATACCTAAAAGCACGGGCCGGTGCTTATCAGACAATTTCCTTGATTGATGCTGTGGATTTGGACGGGGACTTGCCTTTATTGCTGCTGCGTGATTGTCACTTTCTTATTGCCGAATCTATTACCAGATATATTCTTTCGTTATGTGATATTGATAAAGATATTCCAGGGCGTTTGTGGAGCAGTCCGGCAGAGGTTGACCCATTCTCTGGTATCAACGAAGTATCCGGCTTAAGAGGGCTTTTAAATTCCGGTTCAGAACGATTAAGCGGAGGATTGCTTGCTCCGCAGATTCAAAAAATAGAGCACCCAGGTGCACCAACACGTTGGTCTGTCATTTGTCATGGGGCGTCAATCGAAGAACTTCTGGCCAGATTTGCCACGAATGCAAAAATTGATATTACCTGGGGCTCCGGTAAAGAGGAGGGGTCGGAAAAGGCAAAAGATTTTATTCGTAATAGACCGGTGATTCTATATCTGCCGGCAGCAACAACGCAGCAGTCTGTCGCAATAGCGGCCGGTAGTGTCGGCCTGTTGGCCAGATTTGATGAGAAGGGATTTGTAAATATTTTTAATCCGGATGAGTATAGCTCATTATCGCAATTCCTATCTTTGCTTGCCCGGGAGGCTTTATCACTGTGGCAAAGTTTTTTGCTTTCCTTTTATGACGACCAGCGTGTGCCTAATGCCCATTTTGCCTTGGGGCTTCTGCATGCTCAGAGAAGTCAGACCACTGAGTCAATCGCAGAATATAAATTGGTAGCTAATCGCTATTCGCAAACTCATTTATCGCCGTTTGCGCTTTTACACTCCAGCAAATTAAAGGCTGATATTCTAGACCATCCTGGTGCGCGAGAGGACTTAAAACAGCTTGTTGAGCAGTATCCCGACAGTGAGCTTTCTAACCGGGCTAATTTGTATCTTGCCGATGCCACTATGAAAGCCGGTTTTATGAGTGAGGCAGCACGGCTCTATCGAAAAGCGTATTACCTTGGATTGTCTAATCAATCACAGGCCGCAGCTGCCTTTGGAGCGGCTGAATGCTACAACGAATTAGAAGATTATGAAGCCGCGGCCAAATGGTTCATACGATATATCAACCTTACTAAAGACCAGCCAGGCAGAGAACTATATTTGGCCTATTTTCTCCTCGGCAAAGTTAACCTGGCTTTAGGAAATTTACAGCAAGCTTGTATTGCTTTCCAATGTGCTCTGAGTGGTGACCTCTCGAGAGAAAAATATATAGAAACCATCTCTGCATTAGCGGAAGCCCAAATAAAGCAGGAGCATTTCATCGAAGCCCTTTCATTGATAGATGGCATGCATCCCTGGCAATTTACACAGAAAGAATCTATAGAGATATTGCTGGTAAGAAGCAAAATCCTTCGAACAATGGGTCTGGTCGACAAAGCTATATCCGTGCTTGGAGATAGAGCCGAGTATATTCCTGACCCGCAATTAAAGGCAAAGGTCTGTTTCGAATTGGCTGAATGTTACATAACCAAAGGTAATATGGAGCTTGCCCGCAGAGAGCTGACCGAAGTTCTCATCTTTGTTGAACCAGGGCCTTTGGCACAGGAAATCGCTATTGAACTGGCTGGTGTCTGTTTAAAACTCGGCGAAAATTCTCAGGCCATATATGTATGCACACAACTTTTAGAGTCAGGTCCCTCGGAACAGATAAAGCAAAAGGCCTTGAGCATCCTCGCATCGGTTTATAAGCAGCAACAGAGCTACAACGAAGCGACTCTTGCTCTTTTAGGCCAGTGGAATGGTGTCGAAACTACAAATGAAAAAAGAACTATTGATAGTCCGGATGTTTCAGGCCAATTACTAAAGCGAACCCAATAAAAATGGAAGGCAAAAGCTTAAAGACAAATATTATGTCAGATGTTCAACACAAGATTTTCAGTAAGCAAGTTTCTGGATATAAACATCGGGCACGACTATATATCGTTCTCCACTGCTATTTTGTATTTGTAACTGTTTGCCTGTTGGCAGTTCCTGTCGGTGCTGAAATCCAGGACGAAAAACAATTATCTGCAGAAAGTCCAAATAGAGAAAATGGAGAACCTCACTTAACAATTTCTGAAAGCTCCGTTGTGAAAGAGACTAAAAGCGCTCTTAGGCAACAACTACAGCAGGCCAGGATTAGCATTTATCAAGATGAGAAGGACAGCAAGGGGAAAAACGAGCTTAAACAAGTGATTGAGCAAATCCAATCTATTGTATTTAATTCACTTAAGCAGCCCTTAAAATCCATCAGTGTCACCGGGCCGGGCCAGCCGGTAATCGAGCCGGACGAAGTTTTACTCGATACAAAAACGCAGGAAAAACCTGAGAAAACACCTGCCCAGCCGAAACCTAAAAAGCTAATTAAATCCGAGTGCCAGTATGAGTCGCTAAATGAGCATACACTACAAATCCTTGAAAATCTGACGCAAACTCCAGACCAGCTTAAAAATCCTTTTGAGCTGGCGGAAGTCTTATTTTTTAGTGGTCATACAAAAGAAGCAACGATGTTTTATCAGGAAGCTTTTAATCGCAAGGACCCGAATGACATCGACTCTGCTCGGGAAAAGGCCTGGATTTTATTCCAAATAGGCAACTGCCAGCGAAATAACGACCTGCAATCAGCAAAGAAAACCTATAGACAGTTAATTGCGGAATATCCTGACTATCCCTGGACCGACCTTGCTAAAGTCCGGGAGAAACTAATTGATTGGCACCTGGGAGATAAGCCATATGTATTAATTAAAGAGTGTGAACAATTGGCAAGCGGCAAGTAGCTAATAAAAACAAAGAAATCAATTGGAGTTCCTTAACGTGGATGACACCGAGATAAAAAACTTAAGCTCAGAGCAGCATAAAGAAGATATTGCGAATGTATTGATAGTTGGCGGCGACCCCGAGATGGCCCGTTTTTTACTTGAAATTTTAGCCCGCAAAGGAATTCGTGGCCATCTGGCAGATAATAAAAAAACGGCATTTCACTATCTTGAGAAAAACAGTTATGACCTCATATTTACCAGAGACATAATAAGTCAGAATACTGACCGGTCTTGTCGTCAACAGGATGGCTTTGAGCTGCTTGCCGTAATCAGAGCAAATTCGCCGGAGCTACCAGTGGTCATGATAGCGAAAGCCCAAGAAGAACGAATAAAACGAAATCAAACCGTTGAAACAGCTGTTAGCGCTATTAAGCAAGGCTGTTGTGATTTTCTAATCGAGCCACTCGACCGCAGAAAAGTAGAAAACATAGTGGACAGCTTCCTGCCTAATCACCATGTATCAACGATAGCCTCTGCCTACGAAGGCCCAAACTGCCTGTATCGAATTGTAGGCAGAAGTTCAAAGATGGTTCAAACTGTAGAGTTGGCGAAAAGAATAGCGCCAACTTCGGCGCCGGTTTTGGTAAGTGGCGAAAGTGGAACAGGCAAAGAGCTGATTTCTTTCCTAATCCATTACAACAGCAAAAGGGCACAGGGTCCATATATTAAAGTCAATTGCGCAGCATTGACTGATTCCCTTCTTGAAAGTGAGTTATTTGGTCACGAGAAGGGGGCCTTCACCGGCGCCTATAATCAGCGTAAAGGCCGGTTCGAAATGGCACATGGAGGAACCCTGCTGCTGGATGAAATTACCGAAACACCCATAAAATTTCAGGCCACACTTTTGCGAGTGCTTGAACATCAGGGCTTTGAGCGTGTCGGAGGAACCGAAAATGTTAAAGTCGATGTTCGAATAATAAGCACCACTAATAAAGATTTATTACAGGAAGCTCAAAAAGGCCTATTCCGCAAAGACCTCTACTATAGGCTAAGCGGAGTGAGGTTAGTTATCTCTCCTCTAAAAAAACGTAAGGAGGATTTGGCCGACCTCGTGTTGCATTTTGTCAACCTATATGCTCGTGAGGCTCAGCGCAACATTACTAAACTTGACCCTGCGATGATGGATATATTCACTAAGTACCATTGGCCCGGAAATGTTCGGCAATTACGAAATGTTGTACAAACATCGTTGATTTTAGGAGTCGGCCAAACCCTCTCCCTGGCGGATGTATCTTGGCTTTTTGATGAGTTACAACCTTTACCACAGGAAAAAGTAAACGTATCAGGCGATGTGTGTCAGCAAGAGCAGGTAAATGTCCCTAAAACAACACGGCTTGGAGGAATACCTCTTAAACAAGTAGAACGAAGGGCGATTTTAGAGACTTTACATCAAACAGCAGGTAATCAAACTAAAGCTGCGAAAGTGTTGGGCATCAGCGATAGGACCTTGCGAGATAAAATACATCGATATCGGCAGGAGGATTGCCTGCAGTTAACCTGATTGAAGTGCTCTTAAAAATATAATAGTGAGGCAGGAAAATGGCAGATACGGATGAAGTGAAAGAACAAGAAAATTTAAAAGAGGAATCAGATGACAAAAAGGCATCAAAGAGCGGCATCTTGTGGTGGATAATATTGATTATAGTGGTGGCCTTTTGTGCAGGTGCGGGCTTTGGGCTCGGTCACTTATTTGCCGGTTCTGCCAAAGATGAACCAACTGAACCTTCTCAAAATAACACAGCAGGTTCGAATCAAGCTGAAGATGTAGAATCGGATACGCTCGACTTGACTGGAAAAGATTCTCAAAAAGTATGGTATTATGATTTAGACCCGGTGGTCGCAAATCTTGATGAGCCTGGCGTAACGCGATACATTAGGGTTGCTTTGACACTTCAGATAAACTCCGAGGCAGACCAGAAGAAAGGAACGGCCTTTCTTGAAGAGAAAAAGCTGCTTTTGGCAAACTGGATTACTATCTATCTTGCGGGTCTAAGCATCGAAGATACTCGAGGCGATAGAAATCTTCAGCGTATTCAATCACAAATATGTGATGTCTTAAACGAGAAGCTTTTCCCTGATGCAAAGCCCCAAATCCGAAACATTCTTTTTAGGGAATTCGCTATACAATGAGTGACACAGGCGCTAACAACTTAAGCAAGCAAAGGATTCAACAACTCCTCGCTGCTGTTGGGTCCAGGCCGGCAGAAGATAATACACAGGTGCAAACCACCGAGTATGATTGGCATCAGCCACATTATTTTAGCGGCGAGCAGATTAAGAAACTTGATGATTTTGCAAAAATATTTGCAACGGCAATAGCTGAAAAATTCGCTTCCCTTTGCCAAAGTGACTTTAACGTGACAGTTGTCTCAATAACGCAGCACTTTGCTGCTGAATTTCGTAACGAAACCTCAGATAGCAAACAAGAATACTTTTTAGGCTTTGGGACCAACCAGGCTCAACAATGTGGAGTAGTTGGCGTACCTAACGAGACGGCGGTTATTTGGGCAAGACAATTGCTTGGTGAATCAGAAACCGAAGGTGAATCAGATAAGGATTTGTCACAGCTGGAAGTATCGCTTTTGTCGGATGTTGCTTCTGGTATTATTGAGGCTTTTTCCGGCTCTTATGAATCTTTCGATTTTCATCCGGTTGACAGTGTTATTAGAAGAGAATTGTCCCTGAAACTGAGTGGCTCAGAAGTACTTTGCAGGATTTCATTTAATGTAAAAAGGGCTGACTCAGAAAATGCATCTGAAGCGTACCTTTTAATGCTTTGTAGCGAATTGGACATTGTAGCAGGAAAAACAGAATCCATTGGTGGACCTAATGCGCTCTCTCCAGGGGAAGTATCAAAAGCCATTCTACAGCACATAGAGCGGATGCATGTCAATGTTACGGCCCAACTGGCAGAGACCCAACTTGCTTTTAACCAGATATTAAACCTCCATGCTGATGACATATTGGTGCTTGATAAGAGAGTTAATGAGCCGATCGAATTGAAGGTTGACGGTCGAGGAGTTTATCGCGGCTGGCCCGCAAAATCAGCCGGCCAATATGCTGTCGTATTCAAAGAGAACCTGAAATGACCTGTTGGTCTTGTGGAAAATAGGTACAAACTCTTTACGAAATTATGATACGTCACTGAATGCTGATTAGTTTACAAACAATTAAATAACTTGCCATTTTGAGCGCAGCTAAGTGTTTGTTTTTAACTGACACGCGCTTAGCTTACTTAAGTTCAGAATGTCGAAAGGAGCGTCGTATGGCAGAAACAGCTACAGAAGTTAATGAAAAACAGGACCAGTCATCCGAAGATAAACAAACAGATGACTCGAAGAAACAAGCGCAATCCGTTGAATTTACTGAAGTAACGGAAGGTGAAGCTGCCGGTCCCGGCGGCAGCATTGATATTCTGCTGGATACGAACATACCGGTAACAGTTGCTATTGGGCAAACAGATATTTCGGTCCGTCGGCTCTTGCAGATTGGACCCGGCTCTGTCTTAACCCTTGACAAACCTATTGATGAGCCGGCCGATCTTTATCTGAAGGACACTAAGTTTGCCACCGGAAGTATAGTGGAAGTGGATGGCTGGTTTGCAGTCAAAATAAACCAGATTTTGGGTACAAAACCGCAAAAAGCAGACGTTACATAAATTAAATTCTTAGGAACTTTTATTTTATAAAAGAAGTATTTATGGCAGATTCTGCAAAAGCCGGTTCATCAAGATTACCAGGGACGCATCTGCGAAATAGAGCAGATGGGGACCTGATTGATGCGCCTATGACCTCATACAGCAATACCATTTTGGCCGTGGGACTGGTTTTTGTTCTGGCAACTTTGATAATACCTCTGCCCACATCTTTACTGGACATGCTGCTGGCCTGCAGCATATCTTTGGCTATATCTGTTTTGATAGTAACTATATCCTCGAAAGAGGCCCTCGAGCTGTCCTCATTTCCTTCGTTGCTGCTTTTTGTAACACTGTTCCGCCTCTCACTTAATGTGGCCTCGACAAGATTGATACTGCTACAGGCCAATGCAGGAAAAATCATCCAGACCTTTGGTACTTTTGTTGCCGGCGGCAGTTTTGTGGTTGGTTTGGTAATCTTCTTAATTCTCGTTATTATACAGTTCATAGTAATTACAAAAGGGGCCGAGCGAATAAGCGAAGTCTCCGCGCGTTTCACCCTTGATGCTATGCCCGGCAAGCAAATGGCTATTGACGCCGACCTGAATAGTGGACTTATTACTGAAGCCCAGGCAAACGAACGAAGAGCAAAAATCATCAAGGAAAGCGAGTTCTATGGTGCGATGGATGGTGCCAGTAAATTCATTCGTGGTGATGCCAAGGCGGGACTTGTAATCACCGCGGTCAATATTATTGGTGGCATTGCTATGGGTTATTCACGTGGCATGACAATTGCCGATGCCATAAGGACTTATTCCATCCTTTCTATTGGTGATGGACTCGTTAGTCAGATACCATCGGTAATAATATCCGTAAGTTCGGGTTTTCTGGTAACCAAAATCTCCTCTCAACACAGCGTGGGCCAGGATTTGTCCATGCAGTTTCTTAGGTCGAGCCAACCTCTAAAGACGGCTTCCATTATCATTGCTGCAATGTCTCTGGTGCCGGGTCTGCCCAAGATACCATTTCTATTGCTGGCCGTTGGTACTTTTTTAATTGGACGAGTTGCAGCTCGAACTGAAAAAGACCAGCAACAACGAATCACTCCTGTGAAGGAAAGAGCTGAGAAACAACCTGTTGAAGAATTGTTGGATGTCGATAGAGTTTCAGTCCAGGTCGGCGTGCGATTGATTAGTATGGTTGACCCTCGTAAAGACAGCACTATTTTCGAGCGCATCGGGGCACTGCGAAGAAAATTTGCTCAGGAACTCGGTATCGTTATCCCATTGGTTCGCCTGCGAGACAATATTACTCTCGAACCGACTATTTATGAAATTCGGTTGTATGACCACATAGTCGCAAAAGGTCGCTTGGAGCCTGATATGTTCCTTGCTATGGATTCTGGTAGCGTCCAATCTAAAGTCGAAGGTATAAAAACTGCTGAACCTGTTTATGGCCTGCCCGCTTTATGGATTACATCAGCTAATAAAGAAAAAGCCGAATTAAACGGTTACACAGTTATCGACCCTGAGTCTGTATTTATTACCCATTTGTCCGAAACGTTACGAAAGCACGCTGATGAATTAATGACTCGTGAAGACGTACAGCTTCTTGTTGACCGCCTTCGTAAGAGCCAACCTTCTTTGGTAGGAGAAGTTGTTGGCCCGGATAAAGATATATCCGTTGGGCTCCTTCAACGTGTGCTTAAAAATCTATTAAAGGACGGGGTACCGATTCGTGAATTAAATACCATACTTGAATCATTGGGAGACAACATCGCAAAAACCAAAAATCCTATTATTCTAACAGAAATGGTTCGAAAGTCGTTAAGTAGAACAATCACCGAACAATTTAAAAATGATAATGGTGTTATTTCGGCCATAACGCTGGAGCCAGCCCTTGAGCATCAGATGACCTCAACTTTGCGGCAAGAGCCGGAAACGGCAACGATATCTCTGCCGACTGAAATGGCAATGGATATTAGCAGGAAAATTGCAGAGGCTTGGAAAAATGCGATGGATAAAGGTATTGATAAGGTGGTTTTACTGTGTGATTCGAGATTACGTGTGCCCCTGGCAACAATGTTATCGCGGATGGTAGCAACATTACCAGTGATAGCTTACGATGAAATCCTGGTCGGGACCGAAGTAGAACCAATAGAAGCTGTATCTGTCTTTCAGGCCGAATCGGCTGAACGAGAAGGAAAAGAACTTGTTGGGTCTTTAATTTGAGATTTGAAATCCGGAGATTGACTATGCCATTCAATATTCGTTCAATTGCCGTGAGCATCGCAGTGATATGCTTTTTCAGTTTGAGCTTCATCAGCTGGGTTAGCGGTCTCTCTCCTTTTACTTGTTGTAAAAGAGCATTGGCAGGTGCAGTGATTGCCTACATAGCGGGAGCTTTAGCGGTCAAGGCAGTAAATGCTCTTGTGCTTAGTGCAATGGTTACGAACCATATGGAAAAACAAAAGGGAAAAGAAAGTGGCAGTAAAGCCTAAGAACAAGCCAAAGCATCAGGTTGGTGAGGATACGAAAAAGCATCTGAACTCTGCTGCTATGCGTGCTTATTCTGTCCAAAAGAAATCTGCTGAAATCATCGATGATGAGCAAATAGCAAAATTACTTCCTATGGTTCATAAAATAGCTCACGAGGTGATAACATACCTGAAGCCCCCATTATCATTTGAAGATTTAGTTTCAGCCGGGACTGTTGGACTGGTAAAAGCGGCCCGCGATTTTGACCCGGTTCATCAGGCTGAGTTCACAACTTACGCCTATATCAGGATAAAAGGAGCCATTCTGGATGAACTGAGGGGCTGGTCTTTTGTACCGGTTAATCTGAACAAGCAGATTCGCAAAGCCCAGCAGCTCAGCCAGAAAATCATCGAGCAGACGGGTACCGCTCCTGCTGATGCCGAGTTAGCTGAAAAGCTCGGAATAACTCTCGACGAACTTTATCAAATATTAGAAAATGCTCGTGCCCAGCATTTTGTCTCCATAGACGGCTTTTCAGAAGATGCTCCTGCATTAGGAAATTTTTTGGCTGCAGCGCACACAACTACTCCTGTCCAGCAGACTGAAAAGGCCGAGCTAATAGAAAAATTAACCGATGCGATTCAGGAATTGCCCAAGAGACAGCAGCAAAT
The DNA here is from genome assembly GCA_964461285.1 of uncultured Pirellulales bacterium. GTDB lineage: Bacteria > Planctomycetota > Phycisphaerae > Sedimentisphaerales > Anaerobacaceae > CAZBWE01. The sequence continues at coordinate 8,058 of CAYWUO010000021.1, read as the reverse complement.
TATTGTGCTTTATTACCAGCAACATCTAACGATGAAGCAAGTTGCTGATATTCTCGAAATAACCGAGTCGCGTGTCAGTCAGCTTCATGCAAGTGCTATATTTAATTTGTCCATAAGATTGAAGCGGTGGAAAGATGATAGATAATGATTCCAACATAATAAAGCCGGTTGAAGGTTTGCATAATATTGCGGGATTAACTCCCGTAAAAAGCCGCGAAGACAGAAAACGCCGTCAGCAGTTTAATCAGGCAAAAGAACAAAACTCTGATGCAGAAGGTCATACAAACAATGCTACTGATGAGAAAAAATTGCCCGTTGACATAACTGAGAACGAAGATGAGCAATCTGCTTCTGGTGGAGTTGATTACTGTGCTTAACGAAGTTGTTGACCTAAAAAACTAAACGAAAGGTTGTGGCGATAAATGACAAGGTTAGCTGGACATGTTCTAAAGGCAAGCGATATTAAACTCAATGGCCGGTTTCGTCTGGATATAGTGCAGGACAGTCCAGGACGGATAAAAGATAAAGGTTTAGTGTTGCCTAAGCCGCAGGTGCGTATTACGGAAAGTCACCCGGATTTTGCTGTTGTAGAAGTAACCTGCTGTTGTGGTTCAAAAACATATGTAAGGTGTGACTATGCTGTTTCTCAAGCTCCCGAAGAGCAACGAGCATAACATAGAACGCTTATGTTTTGTAAATGAAAATATGACAAAAAAATAATGGAGAAAGCGAAATGAAAGATAGAAGAAACATATTTTTATTTTTAGTAAATTCAGCAATTTTAATATTCTTTCTGACAGGTTGTACACCTCCTCAAAATAGCACTGAAACGACTATCTTATCAGGCCTTGCAGGAGGTTCTGTCCCGGCAGGGGATGAGATGGTTGCGAAAAGATTCCAGGAATCTGCACCACAAAATCCTACCGCAATAGAATCGGCGATAGAATTGTCGAAAAGATATGCTAAACTTTCTGAGGAGGTGGTTGTACTACGGCAGAAAAATCGGAATCTCCTGAATGAAAATCAACAACTCAAAAACAAGCTTGGCAATTATAGTGCTCAACTGGGACAGACGCAGAAAGAGCTAACTGAGGCTAACGACCTTTTGATTAATATGCGTATTGAATTAAATAACTGGAAAAATGATATCCTGGGATTTCGTGGAGAGATACGGCAGGCCGACACAGAACAGCTGCGGGCATTAATCAAAATATTGGAAATTCTCGGCGGCGAATTAAAGATAGAACCTGCTGAGTCTGAGGAAAATCCACAAGTTTCAAAAACAAACGCAGCTGATAACGAAGATACAGATTCTATTATTGTATCGATGAATAAAGCCGAACAGCTTAAGCTTAAAGCACAGGAAACATCAACCTTAGGTGATTAAAATGAGTAAATTTAGAATATTATTGTCGTGTCAGCTAACTCGTTTCCCGCAAGCTTTCGCTGCCATTTCAAGCCAAAGCTTACAAGCAGCATTTCATAGGTTACACATCTTAATGCTGCTACCGCTAACTGTTTTATTATTCGCATTCGGCTGTCAATCCTACAGAATTCTCCTGCCTCAAACAGCGGAGCACTACTATCTAAATCCCAATAAAGACCTGTCTTGCATTGGCAGGGTAGCTTTAGTGGAACTTAGCAACAATTCCAGCTACCCTAAAGTCTCTGTAGATATAACAGAATCGCTTTTTAAGGAATTGCAAAAAAAACAGTTTTTCGGCATAATCACTTTTGGTCAAAGCAATCCTGCGTGGCGTAATCTTCAATTAAACCTGAACGACACCTATGCTCTTGACGAATTATTAGCAATCCGCAAAGCATCGAAGTGCAATGCTGTATTAACTGGGACTATTACTGAGTTCAAACCTTATCCTCATATGGTTGTCGGCCTTCGTTTAAAGCTTGTAGACTTGACCGATGGAGAGTTAATATGGGCTCTTGAACAAATATGGGACACGGCCGATAAAACAACGGAAAAAAGAATAAAAAAGTATTTTCAATCGCAGCTGAGAGCCGGTTATGCACCTTTACACGAGCAATTGGCAATCATTAGTTCGTTAAATTTTATCAAGTTTGTAACTTATGAGGTAGCTGCAACATTATGACGGGGATATCGAGCAGAAAATATATTCGCAATATGGGTGAAAGGGGGGGGGACTTAGAAGTTGACTTTTTCGTCTAAAAACGGCGTAAGCTTTAGAAAAAAAAGAAAATGTGAGAAAATATCTTAAAGTTTTTTAAAAGCCAATCGAGAAGTAATTTGGATTAAGAGTTTAAAGAAGTAATGCGATGATAGATAAAATAGATACAAGCCAATTTCAAGAACCTTTGGAGAAACCGACACCGAAGCAGTCTAATTCTACGGGTCCTGTTCCGGATGATAACATGGATTCCATCCAGGTTAATTACGCCTCTCTCATTGACCAGGCAACGCAACCTCTACAAACGGATGCTGAAGTTATTGAACAAGCTCGAAAGCTTCTGAAATCTGGTCAACTTGTAAGTCTGGAAAATATCCAGGAGGCAGTAGAGAACATGGTAAAATTTGGTATATAAAGGCTCACAAAAAAAGTGTTATATAGTAAAATAAGCCAAGGAAGGCTCAATTAAGAGCTGAATGGATTTTGCTAATTTGGCGAGGAAGTTAATCAGCTTAGCACCCCCCAATTATCCCTCCTCGCCATTTTTTTTTCTTTATTACAATTCCACGAAAACCGACAATGAGTATGTCGAACATGGAATCGAAATCAACAATTATCGGCAAATTCAAGATACTTTGGAAATATTACCTTTTCCAGAGTTTTTTAGCCGCCGCTGCGTTGTTTATCGTCATCCTTGTACTCGGGAAGGACAGAATTGTCGTTATCAGTGCAATGGGGGCTACTGCTTTTATCGTATTTGCATTACCTACTACTGTTTCGGCGCAAACAAGAAACGTAATTGGTGGGCATATGGTTGGCTTGGTATCAGGAACTATTTTTTACTTCACCGGCTTGCCATATTTCATTGAATACCCCTGTGTAGTGGGAATAGCAATCCTGTTTATGGTGGCTTTGGACGTAGAGCATCCACCTGCTGCAGGCACAGCCCTGGCGGTCGTGATGAATGAGGTTTCAATTGACGTCTTCGTTACGATAATGATAAGCGCGGCAGTACTGTCTCAAGGCCGTTATTTCCTAAGACACTACCTTAAAGATTTGATATAACCTACCTGGCCGATTTAGAATCTCTGCTTGTAAGTTACAAAGCGGACTGTCAAACGTAATAATCGAGATGCTGTCCAATTGGCCTATCGTGGATAGACTCTTTTATTATGTCTAAAGGTTGTGAATATGTAAACGAGTTGCGGGTATCGTTGACTTGAGGCTCTCCGGCAGCGGCGTTATTAATCCTGCGTAACTTGTTAATATACTGCAATAACTCACTCTTATTGCTAAGAGGTTTAGAACAAATAACTTTGCATGATATTCTCTTTACCATTTCACTATGCCCCCAATGAACCCATATTAGCAGATTCAAATAGATAAATCAAGTAAAATCGCGACACATAGAGTCATTGAAGGGGAATTTTTATAGTTCTAAATAGTACCGTTTGTGCTAAAGTGATATTATAGGGCAAAAAGGTGGAAATTTATAATGGATACCCATCGGGTCTATAGCTCAAATGCTTAGCGTGGGTTCTGGATTGGTTTATCTTTTCAAATTCGGTCCCTTGTGTAGGAATCTTATCGATGCAGATTATCGCTCAATGCCCACGATGCGGCAGTCCCTGGCTGCTTGGCCAAAGTGCAGTTGACCGAAGGATAAAGTGCCGAAAGTGCGGAAAACTATTCAAAGTCCCGAAGCTGGAGGAGGTTCCAAAGGCTGTTAAAGTAATCAAACGTACAAAAGGCACCATTTATGTGGATGAGGCGGGCAAAATATATGGCTGAAACTAATTCCTCGCTTGATTATCGTTTTTCGAAGGGCAATTCATAGAAAATAGAATTAACGGTGATTTTTGCAAATATGCGGTGATTAGTTTAAGTTAAGGTATTAAGGGCAAATTTTTTTATTTTTTAATATTAGGGCTTTTTTAGTTGCGACTCGGCTGCCGGTTTGGTCTGTACGATACCTAAGGCCTTTTCGATATCTGTTATTCTTGCAGATAGTTCCTTCAATTTATTGTCGATGGAATCCAATCTTTTTGCTACAACTTTTACATCCGCTCCAATCCCGGATAAATTCCTTTCTGTTAGGTCCATATACCGTTCCATCAGCCGCTCATAAGCATCTATTGCTCGGGCTGCATCGGTTCTATATTCGGGTACGGTAATCTGCGGTTGGACTTCATAAGTTCTTTGCCCGCCCTGAATCGAGGGGCAGAACCATACTACAGCAATGCATAAAGCGACAACCACAGTAATAGCCAGCACATTTTTGCTTACTTTCATTTATTATCTCCTTTACCTCTCTTTTATGGCTAAAGACAGCAGTTTATTTATCGGCAGAAATCAGGTTGAATATCAAAGATATGAAAAAATCATATTTATAACAGGAGTATTAGGCCTTCAATCGGCATTTTTCGGCTGTTTATTCACGAAAGTAATCTGACTATGTAGAAAAAAATGTTTTAAGCTTCTGAAGAATCTATCGAAAATAATAGGGGTAAGTATTTCAAAGGCGACATAAGTGCATAGTCCCATTTGTTATACGAATGAACCTCCAACAAATAAAATAAATACAGTGACTAGGTGAGCAATGATAACATTCCTGACAGAATCCAAATCGCAAGTCATAGAATTATCGGAAAAAGCATTAATGACCTTTTGTAGTGACATTTCCAATATGCTGGATGTAGATATGGAATCCAGCCGGCAGGAGTTTGGCAATGAAGACGTAAAGGATTTTAAGGAGTACTTTGGGGACCTTGTGGCGGTTACTATGGTTAAAGCCGAGGGGATTTTGAAAGGCAATTTCCAGCTTGTGTTCGACCAGCAGGGCATATTTGTCCTCTCAGGAGTTATTAATATGTTGCCTGAGCAAATGATTTGGGAAAATATAAAGCTTGGTACTCTCGAAAAAGCTAAGGATATGAGTAACGTATTTACAGAAGTAGGTATTGCAATGGTCGGAGCGTGGGACAGAGTTTTCCGGAAAGAATTGGATGGTTACGGCTCATTTACCTGCACCGATACTTTCATTGGTAATCTTTGGGATAAAACCGATGAAAAAATAAACTTGCCCGGCAATGAAGAATTTGTGCTTGTCCCATATCAGATGACAATTGGTTCTTACCCATCTTTCAAATGCGGCATTATTTTTCCTAAAGCTTTTTTACCCGATGTATCTGCCACTGTATCCGGGCAAACAGATTTTGCTGAAAGCAAAGAAGACAGCAAGATTGTCGAAGAAGCTGCCGAGCAGGTAGTTGAAGACGACAATACTAAAGAGCCGCCAGAGCAAGAAGGAAACGTTACTATGGATGAGAAAAATAAAGATGTAGCGGAAGAAGTGGATACTTTGGCTGATTCGGATGATAATGAAGCTCACCCGGTTTCTCAGGCAATTCAAAAAATGGCCGAGTCTCCTGCCGCTTCTTCAGGCGAACCAATCACTCTCGAAGAACACTCTGAGCATGATACTGTCGATGCGGTTTTAGCGATATATGCAAAAGACATTATGCGAAAAGAAATCGTTTGGGGCAGTCCGGACGATAACGTAGAGCAGACCCTTGAAAAAATGCAACAGCATGGTACTGGGTATGTGATGATAGGTCGAGATAAGATACCGCAAGGTATTGTATCGAAGTCTGATTTAACAGCATTATTGAGTCCTTACCTGCGGCCCGAATTTGCCAAATGGCGCAAGTCGTCGGATGATGCCTCGCTTAAAATCAGAATCAAATGGATAATGAGCAGTCCTGTAAATACAATAAACATGGAAACACTCCTACCTGAAATAATGGAAATTATGTGTCAGTATAGCCAACGTGCAATGCCTGTTGTGGATCAGCAGGGTAAAGTACAGGGATTAGTAACAGTATTTGAGATTTTTAAGGGAATCATGAAGCACTTCTATCACAAGTAAAAGACTACAAATTACAACGCCGGCTCAGGATTAATACCCATCCAAACTTCATAACGGTTTCGACAGTTAAATAACTATTCAGGGCGATTAAGTGTAAACAGGCAAACAGCATATATACTCGTTTTATTCTAACCAGTTCTCCGCCAGCTTGGCATAGTCGTACAAGTCTACATCACTGTCGCTGTCGAAATCAGCTCCGTTACAATCCCCACAGTCAATATCCAGCCAGTTAGACACGAGACATTCCAAATCGGCTAAATCGACATTTCCATCGCCATCACAATCAACATCCAGACGTTCGAACGCACCCAGGTCAGGCGCATCGCCTACGAAAGGCAGTCCTACGTCGATTCCCGCATCTATCAATGAGCTCGTTTTGGAAAGACGCAGGAAACACAGATGAGGCAGCTCTCCATCCGGCTCACGCGGGCCATCAATGCCGGTGGAATCTAAGCTCTCAAAATCTTCAGAATCGACTGAAAAACCATTCCAGGAATTATATTCATCGTCTATCTCAGAATAAATCGTTACCGAACCTAAATACGAGAGATTGTTGCGCAGTACGTGCGTATCAGAGTGTTCATCGAAGTAAAAATTCCTGCCGCCGTTCATCACGCAGGTACAGTTATAAACCAGAACTCCTGTTAAATTCCCGTTTATATCGATTCCATGATGCAAATGGTCATAAGCTACGCACCTTATTAAAATATGTCCGCCGCTTCCATGTCCGAGTTTAAAGCCATTGCCATCCCCCGCAAACGATGGATTGCCCCAGATATTTTCACCATTTCGAAAGGCCCAGCAATCCTCAGCCGTGACACCGTTGCCGGCTTCCCAGAAATCCCAGCCGTCATCGGAGTTGCTCCACGAGCGACAGCCCACGAACTTGTTGCCTTCGCCAATGGAGAATTTCGCCGCAAAACCATCCGCATTTTCACCGTTAATTGGAGCGTCGTAATTTTCATAGGAATCACAGTTTATCACCAGATTATAAGAAGAGGCGTTTCCTGAGTCGCTCCCATGCAACTGAAGCCCCGAATCACTGTTCCAGCGTGTAACCAGTTGCTCCATGATGTTGTGCGACCCCTTAACATTCAGACCGTTGTCCCCGGCATACTGAATAATAAAACCCTTAAGGTGCCAGTAACTGCCGTCCAGATTTATCCCTCTGCTACCACTGCCATACGGCTGCCCCTGGAAATCCAGAACAGGAACTTCGTCCTGATAAGCTTGTAGTGTTATGAGGTTTCCATTTTCACCGCTTTTGTCAATCTCGATAGTTTGAGAGTAATCATGAACACCGCCTCGCAGGAAAATAGTATCACCCGCCTCGACTTCTTCTATGGCCCTGCCAGTTGTTCTAAAGGGATTTTCTATAGAACCATCGTTGATGTCATTTCCATCCGGGGCCACAAAAAAATCTAACCCATTTGCAGGGCTGGCCGCAGAAAGACACCAAAAGGTCAGCAGCAAGATAACAAGAAATTTCCATCGATTAGTTGTTTGTAAACCTGTCTTCATTGCTCGAATTGCCCTCGTTTTCAAAGTAATATTTTGAATGTTTAATTGCAAACTACGATTTTGATAGAAGTTACGCAAATCAACTCTAATAGTATATACTGCTTGGATTTTGGCTTGTTTGACTCCTCCTTAACTTATTTAATTAAAAGGAGAAGCTCATTTTAGTTATTTGCGATTTTACATACGAAAATTTAATCTACCCTTAAAATTATCACCCTGATTATAACTTATTATAACAAAACAAAATGAAAATATCAATGATTATCTCTTAAGTCTAATTAGATGCTTGATTTTTATAACTCTTTAGGTCCTGAGATGGAATTGAAGTTTATTCTGAGTAAATGAGGATTTGTGATGTTCGGCAGGCAAAAAAGGTGCGCTTATAAGTCTATACCCTAAAACCACTTACTTAACGAGGCCGATGAGACTCGAACTCACAACCTTCGGATCGACAGTCCGACGCTC
>CAYWUO010000020.1:0-18696 GCA_964461285.1 uncultured Pirellulales bacterium | reverse complement strand
TTTGAATTGGGTTTGAATTGGGTTTGAATTGGGTTTGAATTGGGTTTGTTTTTGAATTCGTAGTTCATGGTTTGTGGTTCGTAGTTCATTGAATTATAAAGACTTAGGTTCATTTGGACACCTGGTGAAATTGGCTTTGGGATTTTTGGGCCAAAAATCGGGGTGTATTTTCATAACCATTTGATTTATCATAACTTGCGTTCTGTGGATTTTTCATAAAATTGGGTTTGTTTTGCATACTTTGGTCAATTTGATTGACCAAAGAGTGGATGCGTAAATGAGTAAATGTGTAAATGAGTGAGCGGAAGTTAAATGGTTCAATAATCATTGGCTAATCCTTGGTATAAATGGACTTATGGTTCAATATTTCTTGGTAACTGGTAAGTTGTTGCTGGTAAATGAGTTATGTTAACTCACATAATAATATCTAAATATTAAATTGTTAGATATTTATTATACAAGAGAGAATGTTAAGTGTCAAGTGAATTTATAAAAAAATTATACAGATTTTTTAACCGCGGATTACTTCGACAAGCTCAGGAATGTGTAACGCAGATTACACGGATTTTTGCCACAAAGGCGCGAAGACACGAAGAATTAGGACATAGAGAAAAAAGGGACGATTAGACACGAAAAGGCGCGAATTTTAACCGCGGATCCGCCGTCGTTATTCTGCTTCGCTAAAGCTATGCAAAAACCAACTATGGCGAGACAAGTTTCGCGGATTACACAGGATTAACTATAAGGGAAAAAGAGCTTGTTTTTTTGGGGCAAAGAATATATAATTATAAGTCACAGCAGCGGAGGTTTAGTAAGGGTATCGTTAGTATTTTGCGTTTAATGAATAGTATTAGTACTAACGGCGAACAATTAAAGACTAGCGACTAATTATTGATTTGGTAGAAATTGGATTGATTATTATTGCAATGTTTAATTCATTATATCAGGAGGACGTATGAGAAAGCAACAGAACTCAACAAACCATTCGGAAATTGAGATACATCTTTCTACTCTATTGGGAACCATTGCCATAGTGATAGGGGCTGTAATGCTTTTTTCCTCTTGTTTCTTGGATAAAAACACGCTGATTTGCTCTATATTTCTAGGCCTTGGTGTAACATTATTCCCTGCAGGTTTATTCACACTTCTAACAGACTACAGTTTCTCGCGGAGACTCCTAAGGCGAGTTCAAACTGTCATGAACTCTGCTACATTGGATCTTCAGCACTCCATTGGGCAAATTAACAAAACCAGTACTTTCTTAGAAGAAGCTAATAAAATGGGGCTGGTTCGTGTTTTTCCTGACAGATATTCTGCTCTGAGCTCATTTCTTGAACACGCATTAAACTACGTTAGCCGTGTTTCTCAAGAAGAAATTAAAGCTCATTCGCGAAATATTGTAATTGTAGGGTCTTCTCTTAAAGGAATCTGGGATAATCCGACTTTTGCTGAGAAGCTAATTGCAATAATTGACCACGGCAGAAAAGCAAATTGCAGTTTCAATGTACTTCTCACTCACCCACATTACTCAAGATATCGCGAGGGCCAAGAGAGCCGCGAAAAGGATGATATTGCAAAGGAAATCCTCCATGCGATTGCATGGCTCAAACAACATGGCATTGGGAAAGAAGATGTTAAGTTCTATAAAGGTACACCAACATGCTTTCTAATAGCCACTACTGAGCGTATGTTAATCAATCCTTATCCTTATCAAATAGAGGCATTTAGGTGCTTCTGTCTAGAAGTTGTCCCAACGGAGTCACCACACTCAATGTATAATTCATACTGGGTCAATCACTTTAAAAAACCTTGGGAGGGTGAGATAGAAAAAGAAGATCATCGACTTGTTGTAAACGCTTTAAGTTATCAATACTACCCTCTAAAGGGACCCATTCCAAGCACTCACAAGATAGCTCCTGATGCACCACTGGCACTTGCTGATGTTGTTGTTGTTCAGGACTCAGGAGAGTGCTACATTTCTTTGAATATTAGTCAATTACCGGCTCAGATTGCATACGATCGTGATAAGACCGGGAAACAAAACATTCTTCAACTTGGCAACGAATTTCATATTTGCTTATTGAATCCTGAGTCGAGCAATTGGGATAAAATCGGAACAGTGCATCTAAATGAACGGCGACGGGGTTTCTGGCATGGAATGCTCTTAGAAAAGGACATTAGTGCTTATCAAAAAATAGCTATCTTCGCTCCCGAAAAAATGAAAAGTCCCTTTGAGTGTGTAGACGATTCTCCAGAGTGTTTAAGAGGACAAAATCATCCTATACTTTGGCGGGACATCAATAGCCAGTCTAATGAAAGTATAGTGGATAGAGAGGCTATTAGAAAAGTAACTTAAAAAGGAAGTTAAAAAATAAAGAATGTTTATCAAAAATTGATTTGAGCGGACAATGAAAAGTGTTCCGCTAAATACTATATACCAACGACTAGAGACTATAAACTGAAATTGAAGATTTGATGGAGGTTTGCCTCGATAGAATATGCTGGTTTAAGTTTTTGCGGAAACTTAGTTCGAGAGGATTGTTTACTGGTTGTCACGTGTTATTCTCTCCTACTATTCCTAACAATGATTATGCAGACTGTATAAAACGGGAAAGACAGATTGTTTCTTTCTGTATAAGAATTTCCCGTTGCTTCGCTTTAGAAAATATACAATATAGGAAAAGATGACAAAAGTCAAAGGGAAAATTGCGAAAAATAAAATCCCCTGCGGTGAAAAGTAAAACCCCGCCCACAGGTGGCGGGGCTAAACATAACAACAAATACAACCCCGCCCAGAGGACGGGGCTAAACATATTCTAGATGCTGGATTCTAGATACTTGATGCTAGATAATGGATGACAGATGACCCTCCGACGCTCTTTGAGCTATGGAGGGCAGGCAGATGACGGAGGGCCTCAGAGAGATAGCAGACGGCGCATCTCACGAGGCAAGGGGAGGGCCGGACTTTGGAAATGCTGGTAAATCCTCTTTAATGTATGCCCACGGTACAGCACATTGTGTCCATGTCTGGTAGCTTGGTTTAATCAATTGCGGCTCATCCAAACTGCCAGCTTTGAGCCAGACCAAATCGGGATGCGCATGGGCTTTAGTAAACAGAGGCGAGCCGCATTCGGGACAGAACTGGCGAGTAATTTTATTGCCGCTGTCGGCTGTAGTTGTGTAGCCCTTGACCCGGCCTGAGACAATACGGAGGGCATCGGCTCGAATACGGACTCCAACGGTATAGGGGCCACCAGTAGCTTTTCTGCAGTCGTCACAGTGACAATAGGTTGCTTCTTTAGGCTCGCCGGAGTATTCATATCGCACAGAACCACACAAACATCCGCCACTTAAAATCTTTTCCATTTTGTTCTCCTTAGCATAATTTGGTGGGGTAATGACCCCACCCTACCTAAATATAAACTTTGTCCATCAGGCGGGGGAAGGGGATGCACTGCCGGATGTGCTTTTCTCCGGTTAGCCAAGCGATGTCTCTGCTGGCACTGTGTTGGGCTTGTGGTGGACGATGTTCCCGCAAATTAGCCGAAATGACCGTTGCACAATTGACGTTAACGTAACAGCGCAACACCAAATACTGGCGGAGCCATCGCTGCAATAGAATTAAGCGATTACATAAAATGGGCATCATATTGAAGAACCTAACAAAATGTAATTGGAATCTTTTGTAGCGTTGTAGTATTAGTCCAGGGCGATTATATCGGTTATTGAATAAGTGTTTTTGTTGTGGTCAATCCGGTACGCTTCAATCCAGCAATTGTCGATACCGACGTAGACTTTTAAAAAAGTGCTGCGTGCACCCATATCTCCTATCCCACGTGCATGGCCCGCGTCGATTTGCCATAGACCATTGATTTTTGCGTAGGAAAAATTGTGGGTATGGCCGTTTATGTAAGCGGTAATACGGTGTTGGCGCAAGAGTTCAGCGAAGCGGTGGCTGTTTCGCGGGTGTTCGTCGAGATTATCGCCTTTGTGGCGATGTCGGCCGTTGTCAATATCAGGAACAGAGATAAACGGTTCGTGGCCGAATACAAAAATGAAAGGCTTCCTGGTGCTCTCTATATCGTTCTTGACCCATTCGTACAGGTTATCAGAAATGTCACCATTTGTTCCAGTATCTGATTGGCCGTCGTAATATTCATTGATAACTACAATATGCGAGTTTTTGTAATCGAAAGAATATGTGGTTTCTTCGGAACCTTCAGGACCGGCCAAGACGTGATCAAGTAACTTTTCCCTTCCATATTTCCTGAGCCATTTCATGTCCTCCGGCGTTTCCGCTTCGTGGTTTCCGATTACAGGATACCATGGATAATCAGGGCCTAATACAGTATTGACCATGTCATAAACACAGTCGGGGGGATCAATGTCACCGGGACTAACCATAAAGGCCCCTTTGCCTGTCTGAAGGATTGACAGGCAGACGCCTTTAAAATATTCTGGTGTTAGATGTTCGGCATCGGCGAATTCTCGCATATCTGCGGTGACGTCAAATGAGAAAACCGGCTTGTTACAGTTACACTGGCAGCCAGCAAGTAACCCAACAATGATACAAATACAAACATTAAACAAACCTCGGTATATTCTTTTCATTGTTTTCCTTCCTGTTAAAAATGTATAATCAAAAACGACTTTTACTATCATAAAGTAACCCACCTTAATGGGAAAACTCTATTCTAACAAATTTTATTTCCTTTGTACAACTTCATCTGGGAAATCCTGGTTTAGATGTACACTTTGTCCATTAGTCTTGGGAAGGGGATGCACTGTCGGATGTGCTTTTCGCCGGTGAGCCAGGCGATGGTGCGTTCGACGCCGAGGCCGAAGCCGCCGTGAGGAACCGAGCCGTACTTTCGCAAATCGAGATACCAGTTGTAATTTTCTATATCCAAGCCCTGCTCTTTAATCCGCTCTACCAGCCGGTCGTGGTCATCTTCCCGGACTGAGCCGCCGATGATTTCGCCGAAGCCGGCAGGGGCGAGTAAATCGAAATTCAAAACGACTTTTTCTTCGTCCCGGTCGGACTTCATATAGAAGGCCTTGGCGAGTTTGGGATAGTGGGTGACAAAGACGGGCTTATCGTGCATTTGGGAGATAATGGTCTCATCGGAGCCGCCGAGGTCTTTTCCCCATTGGAACCCGGCAGCGAGTTTGGCGTGTTTGGGATTATTTTCGATTTGTACATCCGTTTCGGAAAGAGCTGTCCGTAATTCAATCAGCTCAGCGGCGATTTTATCCTTCTGCCACTGTTTTAATTGTCCAGCCTGTTTACTTTCCAATTCGGTGATTTTGGTTTCGATTGTCTGTTTTTGGTTTTGCAACTCCTGCAGTTGCTGTGCAAGAAAATCCTTTGTCTTTTGGCCTGTGAGGATATTAACGGCTTCGGTATAGGTGAGGCGATAGAAGGGCGGCTGGATTTTTTCAAGGGCGGCGATATCGGAGCCCAAAGATTCGAGCTCGGTTCTATTTTTTTCAAGGACCTGAGCGGTTATGAAAGAGACGAAATTTTCAGCGAGTTCCAAAAGGCCATCGAGGTCGATGAAGGCGACCTCGGGCTCGACCATCCAAAATTCGGTGAGGTGTCTTCGGGTCTTGCTTTTTTCGGCTCGGAAGGTCGGGCCGAAGCAATAGACCCTGCCGAAGCTCATCGCGGCTGATTCGAGATGCAACTGGCCGGTCTGGGCCAGGTATATGGGACTGCCGAAATAATCGACTTCAAAGAGGGTTTGCTGGTCCTCGCCGGCAGCGGCGGTCAGGATTGGTGTGTCGATTAGAATGAAGCCGTTGTCGTTGAAGAACCTGCGGATTGAGTCGATGACGGTGTGGCGGATTTTGCCGATGCACCATTGGCGCTGCGAGCGAAGATGCAGATGACGGTTTTTAAGAAGAAAGTCTATGCCGTGTGATTTCGGTGTGATGGGATAATCGATAGCGGCAGAGATAATTTGGGCATTGGTTACAGCTAATTCATATCCGCCGACGCTTCGCTCGTCCGCGCGGACGGTGCCGGTTACGGTCAGAGAGGATTCTTGGCCGAGGTGCTTTAGATTGTCGAAAAGCTCATCGCCGAGGTTTGCCTTTTCGACGATGCACTGGCAAAGGCCGGTGCCGTCGCGGACAATTAAAAACTGAATCTTGCCGCTTGCACGGCTATTGTACAGCCAGCCATTGAGGGTGACTTCTTTTTCTACGTTATTTTTTAATTCAGAGATATAGGTTTTATTGCTGTTCGTCACTGTTTTCTCCTTTTTCCACTTTACATATCCAGTTTTTCCCGCAGGTGGCTTAGAAGCTGGTCGGTCGATATTCTTATTTGTTCCATCGAATCGCGCTCGCGGACGGTAACGGTACTATCCTTCAGGGTATCGCCGTCGACGGTGATACAGAAAGGAGTGCCGGCTTCATCCTGTCTGCGATAACGCCTGCCGATTGCGCCTTTCTCATCGTAGAAACAATTAAAGTACTTTTTCAAATCGTTGTAGATATTGCGTGCAATCTCGGGCATACCATCTCTTTTGACCAGTGGAAAGATACCGACTTTAACCGGCGCCAGGGCTGGAGCAAATCGCAAGAGGTTTCTTTTTTCGCCGCGGACTTCCTCCTCATCGTAGGCATCGACCAGAAAGGCAAGGGCGCTTCTGTCTATACCGGCGCTCGGCTCGATTACATAGGGAATGTAGCGTTTTTTCTGCTGGTCGTCGAAGTAGGATAACGGGCCTTTATTGTAATCTTTATTTTCCTCAGCCAATTCGATTTTTGTTATGTCCTGGCCGCTTTCGTACCACTTATTGAGAGTTCTTATGCCGCGCTGGTGCTGCCTGAGGTCGAAGTCGGTTCGGTTTGCGATACCTTCGAGCTCCTGCCAGTCGCCGGAGCCGAACGGGAATTTATATTCGACATCGACACAGGCCTTGGCGTAATGGGCCAATTCATCGGCATCGTGCTCGCGGAAGCGAAGGTTCTCTTTTTTCATACCCAGATTGATGTACCAGTCGAATCTCTGCTGCTTCCAGTGCTCAAACCATTTCTCATCGGTTCCGGGTTCACAGAAAAATTCGAGTTCGGCCTGTTCGAATTCACGTGTACGAAAGATAAAGGCCTTGGTGGTAACCTCATTGCGAAAGCTCTTTCCGATTTGGGCGATGCCGAAAGGTATCTTGACCCTGGTGGAATCGAGGACATTGGCGAAGTTGGCGAAGATGCCCTGTGCGGTCTCCGGGCGGATATACAGTGTCATAGAATCGTCAACATTGGCACCCATCTGTGTCTCGAACATTAATTTGAACGGCATCGGCTCGGTGAACTGGCCGGTTGTTCCGCAATTCGGGCATACCTTATTGCTTAAATCGTGGGCTTTGGCCAAAGCAGCATCGACAGCGATATGCTCGGAGTGCTCGTCAATCTCTCCGGTGGCTTTATCCTTAAGATGGTCGACGCGGGTGCGGACGTTGCACTTTTTGCACTCGGCAACGAGGTCGGCAAACTGGTCGGTGTGGCCGGAGGCCTTCCAGACCATAGGGTGCATCAGGATACTGCAATCAAGGCCAACGATGTCGTCCCGCATCTGGACAACCGCCTTCCACCAGGCGGCCTTGACGTTGTTTTTCAGTTCGACGCCGAGCGGCCCGTAGTCATAGCAGCTTGCCAGGCCACCATAGATTTCGCTGGATTGAAATATAAAACCGCGGCGTTTGCACAGCGATACGATGTCGTCGAGTTTGGTTATTTTAGCCATAAATACATCCTTCAATAAATTTTATTTGTGTGATTATTATACAGGATTCAAAATCGCTTACAATGATTCAGTTGTAATCGTTTGACAGGTCTGACAGGCTGGATTAAAGTGACTGTAGAAAGTTATTGTATATCGAGGGTATTATATGCGGACAAAGGTGTGTGTAATCGGGGCTGGGCCGGCGGGCCTGATAGCGGCGATTTTTGCCGCTGAGGCGGGTTCCTCAACAGCGATAATCGAGGCCAATACGAGCGCCGGCCGAAAGCTGCTTCTTACAGGGGCAGGGCGGTGCAACCTCACACACCAGGCTGAGCCGGCTGAGATTGTGAGAGAGTTCGGCGACAAAGGGAGATTCCTAAGTTACTGCTTGTATCAATACCCGCCCAAATACGTTCAGGAATTCTTTACCGGCCTGGGCCTGGGGCTGAAGATTGAGAAAGATGGCTGCGTGTTTCCGGCCAGCGACCGCGCATCTGATGTGAGGGACGTTCTCGTTAACCGAGCGAAGAAGCTCGGCGTGAGGTTTCTGTATGGCAAACGCGTCGGCGGTATCGACAGGCAGGAGGGTACATTTGTCATCCGCACTGTAAAAGAGACGGTCTATGCGGAAAAGCTGATTGTAGCGACCGGCGGGCTGTCCTGGCCCAAGACCGGCTCGACCGGCGACGGCTACAGATTTGCGCAGCAGTTCGGACACACAATCGTCGAAGCAAGGGCGTCACTGGTTCCGCTTGTAATCCGCGAAGACTGGCTGGGACAGCTTGCAGGGACCGCCGTGGAAGATGTCAGAGTGTCGGCAAAAATCAATAATAAGAAGATTACAACAGCCGGGGCGATTATTTTTACTGACTATGGTATAGGTGGTCCTGCCGTGCTGAATATGAGCCGGCATCTGACCGGTTATCTGCCGGCTGGTCGAAAGCCCATTAGTATTTCGCTGGATTTGGCGCCAAAGCTGTCAGAGGCGGAACTTGAAAAGCAGGTTACTGTGCTTTTGACTGCAAATCCCAAAAAGAAGGTTGTTAATGTTCTGTCTGAATTTGTGCCGAAGCGTCTTTCGGCTGAACTGTGTGGCCAGGTCGGCTGTGGTGACGAGCTTGCAGCCGGACAGCTCGAAAAAGATGTGCGAAGAAAGTTAGTGCGGATTCTTAAGGCCCTGCCGCTTTCTGTTGTCGGCACTCGGCCGATAGATGAGGCAACGGTCACGCGGGGCGGTGTAAATGTTAGTGAGATAAAACCAAAGACGATGGAATCGAAGATTTGTCCGGATTTATTTTTTGCCGGTGAGGTAATCGATGCCGATGGTCCCTGCGGCGGCTATAATCTACAGATGTGCTGGTCAACCGGTGCTCTTGCCGGCTCATCCGCCGCAATTTAACCGCGGAGAGCGCTGAGAACGCAGAGAAAAACAAATAATCAATCATCATTTATCAATAATCAATTCGGCAGAGCGGGATGTTATAGAGTGTTTGTTATGATATTTATGATTTTCTGGACGATGTCTGCGTGTCTCTGCTCGTCATCGGCGATTCTTGCAAAGTTGTCCTTTATCTTCTCTTGTTGTATGTCGAGCGAGCCGGCAATTCGGGTGTAAAGGTCCTTGGCGGACAGCTCGAAGTCTTTCATCATTTCAAACTCGCTGATGATTTCTTCTTTATTCCGGTTGCTTATCCTCGCCATATTTTTGCATAAGCCCTAATATAATTTTTTTGTGATTTTGCGTATCTTCTATTAAGACGTTCAGATATTGTCTTATGTTTTCAAATACTTCCGGCGTTAGATTTTTCGGCCAGTATTTCCGGTCCATATAGTCTTTGTAGATACTGCCGCTGATTTCGTCCTCCATATCGAGCGCTGAGACGAGAAAGTTGGCCAGTGTTTGTTGCTTATAGCCGGCAGGTTTAGTTATGTCCGCATTTTCCATTTTCTCAACCATAATTTGAAATTATCAGCTTTGGCTATACCTGTCAATTGTTTTTTGCCACGAAGACACAAAGGCACAAAGCATAAAGATAATTATTACGAATTTTAATGTCTTATTGCCTTGGTCCCGCTACGGCTTTGGCCTATGCCGAGGCAGGCAGAGGACACTGCTTCGCTGAAGCTACGCAGTGCACAGCGTGGACGACGGACGAAGGACGAGGAATGTCGGATTATAAAGTTGGGATTTGCTGCGAGCGACTGGGCACGGATTATGGGCGAAAAGAGTGGCTCGAGACAAGTTTTTGTTTGCCGGAAAGGGCGGTTTTTGTTATCTTACGGCCTGACCGCGGGTAAATTAAAATTCGAAAGGAGATAGAAATGACATTGAAAAAACTTTTGTGCTGCTGCGTACTGGTTATGCTGTTGGCAGGCTGTAACAAGGGCGTCCAGAAGGGGACCGTCCAGGTCGATGTGAAAGAAGAGCCGATTGTTACAGACAAGACACTGGAAATGCTTCGGTCGGTGCGGACGTCGGACGTAGCTGATGCGCTCGATTCGATGGGACATCAGCAAAAATACGAGATGGACCCCGCGATGCGGCCGCTTTATCCGGGGATAAGATTTGTCGGGATTGCACACACCGAAGAATACGATTTGATAGATAAGCCGCTTGAGGCGATGGGCTATGAAGAATTTGCAAGGCGGCAGTACGCCAGCGGGCCGGAGGGGCTATGGAAGGAGGCGGGCAGATGGGGAGCTGCTGACGAGGTGCTCGTAATCGACGCCAAAAGAACGGCAGCGGGAATACTCGGCTCGAACAATACGCTCGACGGGCGGATAAAAGGCGTTGTCGGATACGTAATCGACGGGACAATTCGCGATTCGGCCGAGTGCATACTGCAGAAGACGCCCGGCTTTTGCACTGTTCGCTCGCCGGCACACCCGATGGGCAGAATCGTGGCGGTCTCGGATAATAAGCCAATCACCTGCGCCGGTGTTAGTGTCCGGCCGGGTGACTATATTATTGCAGACGATGACGGCGTAATGGTCGTACCGAAAGAAATAGCATCCGAAGCGGCGATGCGGGCAAAACGAATCCAGAAACAGGACAGGCCACAAAGACGCTCGAAGTTCCGCAGACTCGGCATACCGCTCGATGAAACCGTCGAGGTGAAATAATTATCGAATTTCGGTTTCGTTTCGATAAGGAGATATAAAATGCAGGAGCAAAAAGAGCTTCATCCGGCGTTTAGGCATAATTACTATCTTTTTCGCAAGAAGGTATTCAAGATATTCGGCGGGGCCTTTCATGCGTATGATGAAAATGGAGCGCTTATTTTCTATTCGAAACAGAAGGCATTTAAGCTGAGAGAGGACTTTCGGATATATACCGATGAGCGCCAGATTGAGGAGCTTTTGACTATAAAGACGCCGCAAATACTGGATATCGGCGCAACGTATAACGTTCAGGATGCGACTACGGGCGAACCGGTCGGTGCGATAAGGCGAAAGTGGCTCAAATCCATTATCAAGGACGAGTGGACTTTCCTTTCCGCAGGTGGTGCTGAAATTGGCAAGCTGAGTGAAAGCAGCGCCTGGGGCGCTCTTGCAAGCCGTTTGATTAAGCTCATTCCGCAAAATTATGTTATCACATCAGCCGATGGCAGAGAAGTTGCTCAGATTAAGCAGCACTTTAATCCGTTTGTCCTGAAGTATAGTATGTCGTTGTCTGAGCAGGATGTTTCGATTGACCGCCGGCTGATAATTTCAGCGGGAATTCTCTTGGCAGCGATAGAAGGCAGACAGGATTAACGACGGACGACAGAGGACGGACAGCAGACGACGGACGATGGATGACAGACGGCAGACGACAGATGACTGACGACAGATTATGGATGGTTATTTGTTGTTGAATCTTCCGCACCAGCTTTCCGGTTCGGCCATCATTTTTCCGAGCATTCTGCCAATTTTTTTGCATTTTTCCAGTAATATTTGATGGTCTTTGTTTGAGATATATTTACATTTCAATGAGGTATCCAGCCAATGTTGTGTTTCCGCCTGTTCGCCATCTGCATCAGATAGCTTACTAACAAAATGAGCAGGATAGCGTCTCTTTTGCCAGGATTCGGCAATATTAGCTCCGATTGAACGGGAGGAGCGTCTAATCTGATTTGTAAGCGAGTAGAGTTCTTTTTTAGGGAACGTCATTGTCAGTTCAAAAATCTCTTGTTGAAGCTCAATCGCTAACTTATAAACATTAAGGTCTCGAAAACTTTCAATTCTTTCGCTCATCAATCAGTCCTGTTTTCTGCCTTCTGCCATCCGTTGTCTGTCGTCCATTTTTTCACTACTGTTTGTAGTACTTCATTGCTTCGGGCATCAGTTTTTCGATGTTGCGAATTCTGGTCGAGTCGGCAGGGTGTGTGCTCAAAAGCTCCGGCGGGGCAGGGCCTTTTTTCGAAGCGGCCATTCTTTCCCAGAAACCTACGGCCTCGTTGGGATTGTATCCGGCCATCGCCATAAATATCAGGCCGAGATGGTCGGCTTCGCTTTCGTGCTTCCTGCTGTATGGAAGCAAAATCCCATACTGCGTTCCTATGCCATAGGAGCGCATAAAGAGATTCTGAGTCTGCTCGGGGCTGTTTGCCATGGCCTTCGAGAGGGCCGTACCGCCCATCTCGACGAGAAGACCCTGTGTCATTCTTTCAGAGCCGTGCCTTGCAAAGGCGTGCGCGATTTCGTGGCCCATCACTACCGCCAGTCCGGCTTCGGTCTGGGCCATCGGTATCAGGCCTGTATAGACGACCGTCTTTCCGCCCGGCATCGCCCAGGCATTTACATTAGGGTCTTCGATGAGATTGAATTCCCATTCGTATCCTTTTAGTCGGTCTTCTGTGCAGTTTTTTGCGCAGTACTGCTCAACGGCTTTTTGAATCCTGCTGCCTACGCGCTTGACCATTTGGGTTTGCTGGGTGTTGGTGCTTAGCTTGTTTTGCGAGAGAAATTCGCCGTAGGACTGGAAACTCATCGAATTCATAAGCGAATCGGGAACGAGGTTGAATTGTTTTCTGCCGGTGATTTCGACCTGCGAGCAGGAAGAAATTAACAGCACAAGGCCACACAGAGCGAACAACCGTAATTTCTGAGCCGGTTTCATAATTTTCCCCTTTCTTTTTTATTTTTCCTCAATTTCGTTCTTTATCTGGTTCAGCAGATTGATAGCTTCGAGCGGCGTAAGATTATTGGTATCAATTGAGCTGAGTTTCCCTAATACACTTTTATGTTTTTGGACTACTTCGGCAAATCTACGCCAAGTTGTTTAAGTGCTGTCCGCACCTGCTCTCTCACCTGCCGGGCAAGGTCAATAGCTCGCCTGGCTTCGGATTCCGTTACCTCTTCATCTTCACCCGGATACCGTGTTGTAATGGCATAAGAAGTCAGCTCTTCTGCGTCTTTTAGGATTTGTGGCCACGCTGCGAGATTTGAACATAATTTCAACAGCACTCTAATGTTATGGGAGTACGGGAAATCCACGTTATGATAAACCAGAAATGCCTTAAGATACTTTTCGGCGCATTGCTGGGCGTGATAGGCGATTAAACGATAAGGGCTCCGAGCACCAAGACCAAGTGCGTGAGAAGCCAGGTTCAGGTCTTCATCAGCAAGATTCAGCCATTGTATTACCTTCTTCAGGATTTCCGGTTTAGTTTCGCTCATACAGGACCTTCCCTTCTCGGCTGGCATACCTACCGACAGTTCCGGCTATAAGAGAATCTGTCTGGAATTCTTCCGGTTTCAATATAAGTACATCAAAGGCATAATCCAGACCACCCAGGGATCTATCCATTTCAAGCATTAAATGCCGGCGTTTCCCCTTAAACGAACATACCACAAGTATGTCAACATCGCTTCGATCATCTGCTGTCCCCCTCGCCTGTGAGCCGAACAGCAGGATCTTCTCAGGATGAAAGCCGTCAACCAGCCGCTCCTTTACCTTGAGTAATACTTCGTTACTTATCATATATTAGCCTTTTCCTTTTGTTTTATTATATAAGAATAATTTACGAATTACAATTGCCGGTTTCGATTTCTTTTCTTATTTCTTCGAGCATATTGATTGCTTCGAGCGGCGTAAGATTATTGGTATCAATTGAGCTGAGTTTCTCTAATACACTTTTATGTTTTTGAACAAACAGCGTGTCCTTGTCCGGCTGTTTTGTTTTATGTTTCGAGAGGTGCGAGCCGGTGGCTTCTTTTTGGAATGTCGATTCCAATTCATCGAGGATTTCCTTCGAGCGTTCGAGGATTGGTTTCGGTACGCCGGCCAGTTTTGCAACGTGGATGCCGTAGGATTTGTCCGTTCCGCCGGGTAAAATCTTGTGTAAAAAGACGACTTCGTCCATCCATTCGCGAACGGCGACGTTGCAATTTTTTACATTAGTAAACAGTTCAGCCAGTTCGGTCAATTCGTGATAGTGCGTGGCAAAGAGCGTTCTGCACTTTGTCTTGTTTGCGATATGCTCGGTAATAGCCCAGGCAAGGGCGAGACCATCGTAGGTGCTTGTGCCCCGGCCGACCTCGTCGAGAATGACGAGCGATTTATCAGTAGCGTTGTTGAGGATGTTTGCGGTCTCGGTCATCTCGACCATAAAAGTTGATTGGCCTCGAACTAATTCATCGGAAGCGCCAACTCTTGTGAAGATTCTATCGACAATGCCTATTTCGGCATCTTTGGCAGGGATAAATGAGCCGGTCTGGGCCATTAAAACCAGAAGTGCGACCTGCCTTATATAGGTGCTCTTTCCGCTCATATTCGGCCCTGTGACAACCAGAATATCACCGGTATTACTTCCAAGCTCGATATCGTTGGGCACAAATTCCGAGCCAAGCGACTCAGCCAAAACAGGGTGCCTGCCCTCGTTGATAATAAGCTCTGTGCCATTAGTCATTTTGGGACGGATATAGTTTCGCCTTCTGGCTATGTATGCAAGGGCAGATAAACAATCGCATTGAGCGATAGCATCAGCGAGCTGTTGCAATCTGCTTACATACTGGCTGGCCTGGTGACGGATGTCCTCGAAGAGCTTTTGCTCCAATTCGAGCGCCTTTTCCTCGGCGCTTAGGGCCTGGGTTTCGTATTCCTTCAACTGGTCGGTGATATAACGCTCTGCATTTTTAATTGTCTGCTTGCGGACGTAATCGGCGGGAACCTTGTCAGCCGATGAATGACTTACCTCGATGTAGTAGCCGAAGACCCTGTTGTAGCCGATTCTTAGATTATGTATTCCGGTACGTTCTGCCTGCTGTTTCTGATAGTTTTTCAGCCAGCTCCGGCCATCTTTGGAAATAGAGCGCAGCCGGTCAAGCTCTTCGGAAAAGCCGGCTTTGATTACGCCGCCATCGCGAAGATGCGAGGGACAGTCCGGCCTGATTGCAGATTCGAGCAAGTCCGCCAATTCGTCCATACTATCGCATCGGCCGGCAAGCTGAACGAGCAGGTCGGCTGAAAAGTGCTGCAGTGTTTCTTTCAGCCTTGGTATCTGCCGGAGAGTGTTTGCAAGTGAGAGCAAATCCCTCGGAGTTGCGCGGTAAGTGCTGATGCGGGCTGCGATTCGTTCGGTGTCGGCTATTGCGGAAAGCAGCTTGCGAATGTCGGCTAACTCTTTGTCCGCCTCTTTTAATTCTGCGATTGCATCCTGACGAAGCTCGATAGCACCGAGTTCGCACAGCGGCATACACAGCCAGTACCTGAGCATCCTGCCGCCCATAGCGGTTATTGTCTCGTCGAGACAGTCCAGCAGCGAGCCGGCCTTGCTCTCGGTACGAATGGTCCGCAGGATTTCGAGACTGCGAAGAGAGGCCGGGTCGATTTGCAGAAATTTTTGTCGATTGATTTGTTTCAGATTCCGGATATGGCCGAGCGTTGTCTTTTGCGTTTCGTTTAAGTATTCGATGATTGCACCGGCAGGAGGGATAAGCCCGTCGTCGTTGTCACTGATGCCGAAGCCCTCGAGGGTTGCGGTTCCGAAATGCTTGAGCAGACGCTGCCTTGACTGGTACGGGTCGAAATACCAGCCGGGCCGTTCCGTTATCACAGCGTTTGTCAGCTGGGTGATGTCTTTTGTGAGTTTTCTTGTCTCGGCTTCGAACAGTTCGCCGCGTCTATCGGGTAGAAGACACTCGGCTGGGCTAAGCCGCAGCAGCTCATTGAGCAGCTTATCCTCAGACAATTTCTGCACGAAGAAATGGCCGGTCGAGATATCGACCCAGCTGATAGCGGCATTTGCCTTATTACCGAGATTGACCGCACAGAGGAAATTGTCTTCCTTGGCGTCGAGCAGGATATCGTCAGTGAGTGTGCCGGGGGTAACTATTCGGACGACGTCACGCTTGACGACGCCCTTTGCAGTTTTCGGGTCTTCAACCTGCTCGCAGACGGCGACTTTGTAGCCTGCCTGGAGCATTTTTTTCAGATACCCTTCAACCGCGTGGTACGGTACGCCGGCAAGTGGGATTGGATTATCGCCTTTGCTTCTGCTTGTAAGGGCCAGGCCACAGACCTGGGAGCAGGTCTTTGCGTCTTCGTAGAAGGTCTCGTAGAAATCGCCCATGCGAAAAAAAAGAATGCAGTCGGGGTATTTCTGCTTGAACTGGTGGAACTGCTTCATCGCGGGCGTCAGTTTTTCATTTATCACGGCCATAGTGCAAATTATACACAAAGCCGGCCGTTTAACAACTCCGTTATAATTGAGGTTGCCTGCTGTTTGGATTTGGCATTTTTGAGCTGTTTGAGTAGTTTTTCCTGTCGGGAAGTAAAACAGACAGGACCATATAAATCGAAATCGGCGACGCTGCAAAGATGTCGGATTTTGTCATAGAGTTTTTCGATGCCGGTGCCGAATTTGGCGCTTATTGTTATTGTGTTTGTAAGATTTTCAGGCAGGCCAGTGGTATCGAACCCTGGAGGTAAATCGGATTTATTCAGGACTGTAAGGATTTTCATTTCATTGATTTTCTCGAGCAGATGCTCGTCAGGCTGCTCTATAGTTTGGCTGTTATCCAGAACGAGTAAGATAACGTCTGCCTGTTGTAAAATTTCGACGCTTTTTTGCTGGGATTCTTTTTCAATAATGTAATCGGGATTTTCCCGCCTTCGCCGAGGCTTCGGCGGGCAGGCAGCAAGTCCGGCAGTATCAAACAGTTCCACATAGAGCGGCTCTATCCGGCATTGTGCACTGACCCAGTCGCGAGTAGTGCCTTTGATGTCGGTTACGATTGCCTTTTGCCGGCCGGCGAGGTAATTTAGCAGTGTGCTTTTACCAGTATTTGGCGGGCCGACTATAGCGGCTTTACAGCCGAAGATAATCAGCTTTGCAGTTTGTGAGTTTTTTAGAATCAGTTCGGCCTCTGCTGCAATTTCGTCAAGCGTGAGTTTTTTTATATTTTTCTTCCATTGTTCAATTTTTTCGCTTAAGCCGGCTTCGATTTGGTTTGCGAGGATTTTTGTGCCTTGGAGAGTTTTTGCCTTCGGCTGAGTTAGCTTTGCTTCGATGGCGATTGTATTTAGATTTTTTTGTGCCGACAGTATTTTGGCCATAAGCTGTTCTGATGTAACAGGCCTTGCACCTTCTTCGGATAATAGCTGCATTATCATTTCAACGATGAGCGGATTGCCGTGACAGTGTATAGCGAAATTGCCCGGTCCTTCACAGCCAATTGCAATCTGGTCAATGGTCTCAGTACCGTTGTGAATCGTTCCGAGCAGGATTTTGCCGGTCTTTAGAATTGGTTGTTTTGCTGTTACGGGCTTGAATATCTTTTTGATAATGGTTTCGGCTGAATCGCCGAAGAGCCGGACCGTTGCTATTGCACCGGTCCCTTTGCCGGTCATTACCGCGGCGAATGTATTTATAGTTGATTTAGCAGGCACGTGAGCAGCAATCCTACTCGCCTCTCGGCGAAGCCGAGGGCCTCGATTTTTGTTCGATGTATTTTTGATATGCCAGGACGATGCCTTTTACAACCAGGTTTGGCACGTAGTTATCTACGAAGGGGCAGTCGCCCATTATCGTTTTGGCACCTGAGCCGGTGATTATCGTTTGTGGCCATCTGCCGACTTGCTCAGCATAGCGTCTTATGACCTCTTCGAGTGCTCCGATTATAGAATAATACAGGCCGCAATTTATGGCGTCGGTTGTATTTTTGCCGTAAGGTGCTTTGGGCCTGGTGACTTTTACATTCGGCAGCTGGGCGGTATTATCTTTTAAGGCCTGCGCGCTTATTTCAAAACCCGGACAGATTACACCTCCCTGAAAAATACCGTTTTGGTCAACCATGTCGATGGTAACAGCGGTTCCGAAATCGGCAATGACAACCGCATCTTCAACCACATCATAAGCCGCTGCTGCTGAGACAATCCTGTCTGTACCGACTTTTTCCGGCTCATCCACCCAGCAGGTCATCGGCAGTGGTATGTTTTTGCCGACGATGTATACTTTTTCGCCGAGGTTTTCCTTTACTATTTCCTCAACCAGCCTGGTCCAGTCAGGTTTTACACTGCTGATGACGATAACGCCATCGCGTTTTTTTTCTTTGGAGCTTTCGGCGATGGGGATTTTGTCCCACGCATCCTTTAGGCAATTTGTCAGCTTTGTACGGGACCCGCCGGTGACGGGTTTTATAGACTGCTCTTTACCGTCGAGAAAAAGCCCGATGTTGATATTTGTATTGCCGATATCTATTGCGATTATATTCACAGCTTATGCCTTACGATTCGTTTTTATCTGTATCTTTTTACATTAATTTTTTGCTGATGTCAATTTAATGTTGCATTAGTTGTTTACGCATCTGTTTTTTCTGTTATAATTGTTGTATGGACAGGTTCGATTTTCCAAAGATACGGAGAGATGCCTTCACAGTGGCATCGCTTTTTGACCAGTCCGATGAGAAATCATATTGGCTTTCCAAGACGCCTTACGAACGTCTGCAAGCCCTTGAGTTGATGCGGGAAATAATCTATG